>NZ_AP025172.1:1500000-1635938 GCF_003402535.2 Cupriavidus sp. P-10 | reverse complement strand
ACTCGTCTTCCCGCTCGTTTTGTGCTCGGGCACTCTAGCATGTGATGGTGAGGTCCTGTCAACACAACAAACCTCACCATCAAGTGTTGCCCTCTCGGCATCGGTCAAACGGAGTCAGCGCGCACAACGAACCTCACCGACGGCACAACCAACCTCACCTATCTCGGCTGCGCGCCGGACCCTGGCCCTTGATCAGACTAAGCCCCGCGGACTTGTGCACAGGTCCCGCACAATACATCTCACCTTGCTGGTAGCAGCACAAAGAATCTCACCTTGTTGCTAAATAGACCTCACCCTTCTCGCACAGTAAACCGCACCATCGGAGCACATAGCACCTCACCTTTGACACAATGCACCTCACCTTGTCTAGCCTAAGTCGTTGAAGAGTAAGGCGTTTGGGGTGCCTTGTTTGTAGGTTCGGTGGTTTACTTCAAAAAAAACCAAACCAACACAGACCCCCGCGACACGAAGCCGAGTACTGCGCACGGGCCGCCGTCTACAGATATGCGTACCCATTTCTGCGGGCAGCCATCTCCAAGCCACTGGCGTTAGAGCGTCGCCATAAGGTCACCACTGGCGCAATGGAATGAGCCCAACTAAGTGTGAGGTCGATTAAGTGGTTGCACGCAGTCGCTGGGATCGCGCCTTCCGGCAAACGCATGGCGGTCATGGTGAGGTTATTTGTGCATCGAATTGAAGGTGAGGTTTTTTGTGCGGAAGGTTATTGAGATCCCTGCCATCCTTGCCTCGCACAAGGAACCTCACCCTCGGCGCATGTGATTGGATGTTCGCCCAGGTGAGGCTTGTTGTGCAGCGCTGCCTTAAGGCTTTGGCGAGATGACGTGCCGCCTCGTAGACCCCCCGGCAGCGCCGGAGGCAAGACGCCGTACCGCACATAGAACCTCACCTTCCTCGAATCTCCCAGCGGCTACCCAAGCCTCACGTGTCGGGAAGGTGAGGTTGATTGTGCGACGCCGGGCCCAATGCCAACCAGCGGAGATGAAGGTGAGGTTCGTTGTGCCCAAGTAGCCGGGCGGCATTGTTCCAGTTGTGCCGAACTGCACAAATGACCTCACCTTCGCATTGCCTACCCTATCCAACGCCGATGAAGGTGAGGTCATTTGTGCCAACTCTTGAAGGCGCTATCGGCGGAGTGGTGACGCTTTCCTATACAAAGGGCACCAGGTGTACCTGAATACCCTTCGGCTCTGCCTAAAAATTAGGCAGAACTGTTGTTTTCGAATAAACTTTTGTTAGAAAACAACCATTTATGAGGCATTGCTCAAGCATTTCCTGTATTCTGAACTTTATCGATTTTTCTGGATAAACCTCAGAATGGTGAGAACAAGCCAACTTCCTGCAGTCGACCGAACTGTACCGCTGGAACAGATATCCCAGTTCGCGGAAAAGGTTTCCATTTTTACCGACGAACTTCGAGAGACGATCCTCGCGCCACGGCCCCGAAAGACGGCGCCAATCTTCAAAACGGGGGAGATTGCGGAGATGTGCAACATCTCTCACTCTCAAGTCCAGTACCTGGCGACCAAAGGCGACGGTGAGTTACCACCCGGGACCGCCGCGGGAACGGGGCGTACCCGAACCTTCACGCTGCAAGAAGCGCGTGTCTGGGTTCAAAGGGTATCCGACATTTATCAGACCCCCCTGGTCACCGGGACCAGAGAGCCCGAGGGGAAAATCGTCATCACCGCCCAACTGAAGGGTGGGTCGGCCAAGACCACGACGACCATGTGTCTCGCGCAGGGGCTGACTTTGCGCGGGCGAAAAGTTTTGGTAGTCGATCTGGACCCTCAAGCTTCCTTATCTGAGCTGTGCGGGCTGTACGCAGAAAAGGACGTGGCCCCGGAAGACACGGTTCTGCCGTATATCTACGACCAGCAGATCGAAGGCGGGCTCCTGGCACAAGCTCAGTCGACCTATTGGGACGGCCTTGACCTGATCCCGGCGCACACCGAGTTAATTGGCGCAGAGTTTCATCTGCCTGCCATGCAGAAGATCAAGCCTGGCTTCCGGTTCTGGACCGTGTTGAGGGAAGGGTTGGAGCCGCTGCGCAAGCATTACGACTACATCCTCATGGATACGTCGCCATCGCTTTCCTACCTGAACCTGAACGCGTTGCTGGCAGCAGACGCGATGGTCATGCCGATGGTCCCGGAGAACCTGGATTTCATCAGTTCGCTGTCATTCTGGCGTCTGTTCTCGGACGTTTCCAAAAGCTTCATCAAATACGAAGCGGACAAAAAATACGATTTTGTCTCGCTGCTGCTTTCCAAAGTCGACTACGGGCGTACTTCATCAGCACCGATCGTGCGCGCCTGGGCGCAGAGCGCCTATGAGAGTTGGTTGCATTCGATCGAGGTGCCGGCGAGTTCAGTGATGAGCAACGGCGCTCTGGCGTTTTCGACAGTGTTTGACGTGAGCAGCACGCATAGCGCAGCCAAGTCGCTGCAGCGAGTGCGCCAACCGATTATCGATTATTGCCGATGGTTGGATGAAATCTATGCAGAGAAGTGGAGGAACGCCCAATGAGCAATATGCGAGATCAGCTACTGGCCAAGACGGCGGGCATCCGCAAGACGTCGGCAATCCAACAGGACGAGGTCAAGCGCAACGATCGTACTCAGACGGCACCGGGTCTCACCGGCGCGCTGGCCGTGGCGCAACTCCGCGTCCAGGAACTTGAAGCAGCAGGCGTTGCGTCGCAACTGTCAGTTTCAGATGTTGTCCCGAATCCATGGCAGCCCCGGCGCGTCTTCAACGAAGGCAAGCTTTCCGAACTGGCAGAGTCGATTCGTGAAGTCGGACTCATGCAGCCAATCGTGGTGCGCCGCGCTGAAACCGGCTACCAGATTGTGGCGGGTGAACGCCGGTGGCGGGTCCATAAGATGCTTGGACTTGATACTGTCAAGGCGGTCGTCGCGGATTGCTCCGATGCGGACATGGCCGTCCTCGCTATGGTCGAAAATATCAGTCGCGATGATTTGGCCGACTATGAAATCGCCCTGTCCATTCGGCAGACCGAGAAGGAATTTCCGTCGCGTGTGCGGCTGGCGGAGGCGCTGGGCCTTTCCAAAAGCGGTCTCTACCGGTTTCTCAGCTTCGCGCAATTGCCAGAGTTTGTCGTGAAGGACCTGGACCTGCAGCCCCGATTGCTTGGGGGAAGTGCTGCGGAAGCGATCGTGACGACGATCCGCAAATATGGGGAAGCCGGGAGCGATGCGGCGAAGGAGATCTGGCCGCTCGTGGCGTCGGGCAGGATGGATCAAGGTAAAGCCGCCGGTGCCATCAAAGCCCTGGCAACACGACGGGCCTCGGAGCCGAGCGCCGCCAGTGAGCGAAGCATTGACAAGTTTTTTTCCGGCAAGGAACAGGCCGGGTCCATTACTAAGGACGTCAATGGCTTCACCGTGAAGATCAAGGTGGGGGCCATGTCGGAGGCTCTGGAGACGCAGATTCGACAGCTCATCAGCGAAACATTCCACCACCAACCAAAGTAAGATCGAGTTTCCAAAACAGCCCGCTTCCCTAAGCGGGTTTTTTTTGCCCTTGAGACGGTACCTCGACTCTGTGCCAAACCTTCCCAACTTGGGACGGTACTCGAGTGGGTGCCAAACCTTCCCAACTTGGGACGGTACTCGAGTGGGTGCCAAACCTTCCCAACTTGGGACGGCATCTCGCGTGGACACCAAACTTTCCCAACTTGGGACGGTACCTCGAGTGGGCGCCAAACTTTCCCAACTTGGGACGGTACCTCGACTGGGGTGCCAACCTTCCCAACTTGGGACGGTACCTCGACGGGGCGCCACACCTTCCCAACTTGGGACGGTACCTCGACTGGGGTGCCAACCTTCCCAACTTGGGACGGTACCTCGACTGGGGTGCCAACCTTCCCAACTTGGGACGGTACCTCGACTGGAGTGCCAACCTTCCCAACTTGGGACGGTGCCTCGACGGGGCGCCACATCTTCCCAACTTGGGACGGAATCTCGAGTGGGCGCCAAACCTTCCCAACTTGGGTCGGTACCTCGACTGGAGTGCCAACCTTCCCAACCTGGAACGGTTATCGAGTGGGCGCCAAACCTTCCCAACTTGGACGGTAGCTCGACTGGGCGCCAAACTTTCCCAACTTGGGACGGTACCTCGGCTGGGGGGCCAACCTTCCCAACTTGGGAGGTACCTCGAGTGGGCGCCCAAACCTCCCAACTTGCGACGGTACTCGAGACTGCGTGCCAGACCTTCCCAACGCGAAGTGCCACGACCGGGTGGGAGACCTTTCCCAACTTGGGACGGTGCGTTGAGACTGGTCGCCCGGACTACGCTTGAGCTGGCCCCTCGAGACTAAGTGCCAGATTTTCCCAACTTGGGACGGTCGTGGGCTGACTTGCCAGCCCTTACAACCTTGGGAGATGCCCGGACTCCTTACCGACCTTTTATCTTGTGACAATGTCGGGGGGCACCATCCCTGACCTTCGCGGCCTGGGATGGTGCCTTCATTTGCTGCCTAACCTTTCTGCCGTGGGCCAGTAGCCAGACTGCGTGCCCCGTGCCCGACCTTGCCGGATGGGAATGATGTCGAGACGCGGTTGCTCGACCTTCCCAACTTGGGACGGTCTCCATCAGTTGGTTGTTTGATGTTCCCAACTTGGGATCGCCTGCGTGCGAGCTGCGAATTGTCACCGTAGACACTGCCTTTGCAGGTAGCGGGTGGTCATTCCAATCTGGCTTCCCAGACCTCGCTGGGCATACTCCCCGGATTACGTGAGGGGCCGTCGCTGGCTCCCCCCACTCGAGGGACCTGCTGTTGGGCGCTACAACGCCCGGGCGATGTCAGTGCTGGTAACGGACATTTCGAACTATCGAGCGCACAGGGATTGGAGCCCGACTTTCCCAAGTTGGGACGGTGTCGCTCCTGCGCTGTCTGGAATGCGGGTGCCGCCGAGGGCCGGTGCAGCTCTCAGCGCTCTGACCGTAAGAGGGCTTGTCGACCTCTCAGCAAGGGATGGGGCATCGCATCCGCTAGCCGTCTCGACCGGTGCGAGCTTATGTGCCGCTGGAAATCTTTCCAGCCAAGGCACGCGCAACGTCTTCAAGCGCTTCGTGGGCGTACCTGCGGGTCGTGTTGATATCGCGATGCCTTAGTGCGCGCTGCACGTCGGTAACGGGTACGCCGGCTCGAAGCAGATGGGTAGCATGCGAATGGCGCAGCCAGTGGGTCGACGCCGCGCGAAGCCGAGCCGCATCATCTGCCCGATTTTCGGAAGTCAGGCGGTCAGCTGCCTCGTCAAACGCAATACGAACGATCGCATAAATCCCCTGGCGGGTACCCAATTGGCGGCTTAGCTTTCTTTGGTGGTCAGCAGGATTGGGACCTGGGAGCCTTGCGGGCTGTCGTCCACCGCCGAGGGCTGGGATGACAGCCATGCTATCCGCCGGGCTAGGCGTTGGGGGTAGTCCAACAAGGAGCCGAAAGCGTGCCAGTTCGCCCATCACGTTGTCGCACGGCACCAGCTGATCCTCGCCTCCTTTAACGTGCCGGATCCGTACCGTCCAGAAGGGACCTGATCGCCCAACCTGGCATTCGAAGTCCGACCACGTCAGCGCGGTTACTTCGGACGCACGCAATCCGGTCAGGAATAGCAGCGCTACGAGCCAGCGGTCCCGAGCCCTATGCAGGAGTGCCCACTCCGTAGTTGCGGCGCGACGTTCGATAGCCGCGAATACGGCATCGATCTGGTCGAACTCCAGGAAGCGTCGCTGAGAACCACGCCCCGCCGCGACACGCTCTCGCGGCACCGTGGCAAACGGATTGATGCGCAGCGCACCAACCCGCACCAGCCAGTCGAACAAGGTGCCGACAATGACCGCACTCTGGCGCCTTGAAGCCTCAGAAAGTGGCCCATGCAGCGGCCGCCAGTTCGGGCTCGTCCTGCGTGCCCGCTCCGTGCTGATTGCCGACGTTGGCGGGTTACCGAGGAAGGCAAGGTAGTCGCTGGCATGTGTCACCTGCCACGTTGCCAGCGGCCGCCCGATTGCCTTCGCGTACCAGAGCAGGCGCAGCCCCTCGAGTTCGTACTGGCTAAGCGTGGTACCCCGGAGTCCCACGCCCGGGGCCGATTTTGCATCGAGCCAGGCCCGGACCCACTGCGCATCGGAGAACTCGGCGGGAAGCACGGGGCTAGCTAGTGCGTTCGGTCCACGAGGCGCCCTTGGCGGCAAGGCGGGTGGAGCGGATCGGGCGGATGTCATGCAGAGCAAACGCGAAAAAGAGGGGCGGCTGGGCACAGTCGTGCGGCCGTCAGCATAAACGTCAGCAAGCGAACAAACGGAAGCCATTATATTCGCTTTTACTACCATTATTCGGATAATGGTAAATCATAAGAGGCGGCTATGTGCCGTTCAAACAGACCAGGATTGCAGGCCCGAAAGGCTGGAGTCGGCGTCCCGCGTCAGTGATTGAGGGCCTTAGGGGCCCGGGTGCGAAGCTGTCCGGGTGCAAAGCCTTCCGAGGGTCGTTCGCACTGATCGCAGAAGCGCCGCCACAAAGCACGCAGCATCTGATCCAGGCCGCTGGCGGAATAGCCGGCCGCCACGCCCGCAAGCTGCTTATTACGCCCGCGCGCCGTGGCCGGCTGTGCCGTCGGGGCTAATAGCGCCGCGTGTGCCGGTGGCATCATGTCTGGCCAACCGCGGTCGGCCCAATGCGCCTGTAAGGCCTGTTGGACGGTGGTATCAAGGCTCACCACCTGTTGGCGCGAACCCTGGCGGTGCAATACCGTGCCGTTGGCACTGGTCTGCACGCTGGCGCAGCGCAGCACCGCCAGCTCGCTCAGTGGCAAGCCTGCGCTGCGCATTAGTTGGGCTGCAACCAGCGCAGCACGATGTCGCGGACCGTGCCGTGCTTCCCCCAGCCAGGCAAGGAAGGCCTCCACGTCGGGTTGGCTGGACGGTGCGCGCAGCGCAGAGGGCGCAGCGGCGGGGGCTTGCCTTGGGATGAGCGGGGCGCACGGCAGGTGGCCGGCCTTGACCAATGCGCGAAGCAGCGCTCGAACCACCCGTAGGGCGGCCGCCACCGAGCTGGTCCCCAGCGGGCCTTCGAAAGGCCGCCAGTGCATTCTGTCGCGCGCCCCGCTCGGGCCGCACCAGAACGCCGCCGGCTGGGGATCCGCAAGAAACTCCTCATATGACTCAAGATCGCAGGCCTCCAACGCCGTCAACCCCTTCTTGCGCGCCGCATTCCACAACAACAGCCGCTCGGCCTCGCGCCGATAGCTGTTGCGGGTATGTGGCGCCCGGTCCTCTAGCCAGGCGCGTACGAACGCCAGATCGGCGGCGAGCGCCGGCCCTGCCGGGGTATTTGGGGCTGGCACCAGCATATGCTCGAGGGGCACCGGATACGGCATCCCGGGGGCCAAGGTCAACGGCACCAGCGCGTCGCGGTGGGCATGGGCGGCAGGCGGCAGCACATAGGCATTGACCGCCGCAGCGCCCATGACCGGGCGCTGGCGCACCAGCCAGTGCGTGATGACCTCGGCCGACTGCGCGCCGATGCGTGGTACCGCGCGCCACCAACTGCTGCCGCGCCGATTCGCCAGGGACGTGAGGTCCTCAATCCGCCGGATATTGGCCGCTACCAGCCGGCGTGCCAGACTCGGCTTGAACCAAAGCGACACATCGTGCTGTGGCTGGGGGTAGCTCTGTCCAAGCTGCTCAAGCGCCGAGACGGCGTCTACCCGCCGGGTCATGCCAACATCCGAACGCGCGCGCAGTGCTTCGAACATGCTCGCGATCTCGGGCTGGCCATGCTGCAGGGCGAACTGCACGAGGCGGTCGCGCAAGGCCAGGATGCGCTGGACCGCCTGGGCCTCGCTCAGGTGCTCGTCCTCATCCGGATCTACCAGGTAGCGGTTGGCGATGTCCACTGGCCGCATGCCTTGCGCATAGGCACGGACCACGGCAAATTCGGTGCGGGTGAGTTTGGTGACGGCGTGGGTAGTGGGATCCTGAGCCATGGAGGCGGCGCTAAGTGCTTGACCTATAACAATATTCAGCACACTCGCTCTGGAGCCGGGCGGAAATGCTGACTAAAGCGCAATGTAAATTATTTTTGTGCGGAACGCTACGCCTACCGAAGCCTGGGCTCCTGTCCCGCCTTAAGCCGCCACATGGCCGCGTGACTGCACGCCGCGGCATATCTATGACGTATCCGAGTGACGGTAGGACAGGCGAGGTGGGCCCCAGTGGCGGAATCGGCGCGCCCTGCGCACTCGAATCTCGTTCCTAAAGGCAGGTAACGGTGGGCGCCAAGTGAGCATCCCACGCTCATAGCGACGGGACAGCGGTCAGGACTGCAATCAGCAAGCCCAGCGCGATGCGATACCAGGCAAACACTCGCAGAGAATGTCGCGCCACAAGGCGAATCATCGCATTGACAACGAACAGCGCCGAGATGAAGGCAGCAATAGAGCCAGCGGCAATCGCCCAGAGGTCCTCCGTCCTGAGTAAGTGGTAGTGCCGCATCGCGTCGTAGGTTGCGGCGCCCAGCATAGTGGGGATTGCCAGGAAAAAGGAGAATTCGGTTGCGGCTTGTCGGGACACGCCAGACAGCATTCCTCCCACGATGGTGGCTCCCGAGCGGGACGTGCCGGGAATCATGGCCACGCACTGCGCGAAACCGATACCGATGGCTTGCTTCCAGCCGAAATCTTCGATGGTGTGAATGCGAGGGACTGCCTTGCGCCGCTCTACCCAGAGGATAATCAGGCCACCCACGATCAATGCCGTCGCGACGACAGCGGGATCGAAGAGTCGGTGCTTGATGGGCCCGATGAACAGTGCGCCGATGACTGCTGCAGGCAGGAAGGCGGCCAGAACCGCAGTGGCAAAGCGTAGCGCTTCCGGATCCCTCCGGACGACTCCCGCGCACAGGTGCATGATCTTGGCACGATACAGCCAGCAGACGGCCAGGATTGCGCCGAGCTGGATCACCACGTCGAACACGCGCGCCTCATGGGACGCGAAGTCGATCCAACCTCCGATCAGGATCAGGTGCCCTGTGCTTGAGATCGGCAGGAATTCTGTCAAGCCTTCAAGGATGCCGAGAAAAAACGCCTTGCCCAGGTGTATCCAGTCAATCATGTGGCTTGTACCTTTTTGGTTGCCTTGCTGTTCGGAAGGGAAGCGGTCAGCGCGCTTGAGAACCGAGAACCTGGCTCACGTCAGCGAGACGCACCTGACCTCCCACGGCATACGCGCGCACCCCGCGACGGCGAGGCCTCGAATGGGCGGCTAGAGTGGCCAGCTAGAGTGGCCAGGGCGGCCTTGACTGGCCCTCAACGGGCATCTGGCTTATGAGCGAGCGAACGAGCCACTGACGCCATAAGCAAACAATTGATCAGGCCGAACCGTCTCGTAGTCGCGAATGCGCATCGCGATGCTGGTGTACTCGTAGACGAATTCTGCGAACACCGCCTTTCGGTCCCTGCCGATCACATCGTAGATGGCTTCCTCGAACTCGGAGTCGGTCCAAACCGTACCAGCGTGGGCAATGACCTCAGCCATCGCGCGGTAGAACCTGCCCTCGTCGACGGGGTGCGCGCTGTACCAGGAGTTGTGAACGAGCCATTGCTTGAGGGCTTTGGCAATCTCGCTTTGTGCCGACATCCAGGGGTCTCCGGTACGCTCTAGGCAATCACGCTGTCAGACAGGTGATAGCCACGCTCCTCCAGGTAGCTGCGGAAATTTGCACCTGTTTCCTGGTGCTTAAGCGCATACTCGACGGTCGCTTTCAAGTAGCCCAGCTTGCTGCCGCAGTCGTAGCGCGTGCCCTGGTAGCGATAGGCCAGCACCTGTTCCTGACTCAGCAGCGACCCGATCGCGTCGGTCAGTTGTAACTCACCGCCGGCGCCGGGCTTCAGTGCGCGCAGGTGGTCAAAGATACGCGGCGTCAGGATATAGCGGCCAACCACGCCGAGGTTCGAGGGTGCCTCTTCCGGTGCGGGCTTTTCCACGATGCCAGACACCTTGATCACGCCTTCGCCCCACTCGCGCCCCTCGACCACGCCGTAGGATCGGCTCTGCTCCGGCGAGATCTCTTCTACCCCAAGCACAGAGCAGTTGTAGTGGTTGTAGGCGTCCACCATCTGCTTCATCACCGGCGGCTCGCCATCGATGAGGTCATCGGCCAGCATGATCGCGAACGGCGTGTCGCCAACCAGTTTGGCCGCACACAGCACGGCATGGCCCAAGCCGAGCGCTTCGGACTGGCGCACGTAGTAGCACTCGACGTTGGCCGGCTTGATCGAGCGCACGACGTCCAGCAGTGCCCGCTTGTTCTTGGCCTCGAGTTCCACTTCCAGTTCGAACGCCTTGTCAAAATGGTCCTCGATGGCGCGCTTGGAGCGGCCGGTGACGAAGATCATTTCGGTGATGCCCGCGGCGATCGCCTCTTCCACGGCGTACTGGATCAGCGGCTTGTCTACCACCGGCAGCATTTCTTTTGGGCTGGCCTTGGTGGCGGGCAGGAAGCGGGTTCCCAGGCCCGCCACCGGGAAGACGGCTTTGCTAACGCGACTCGTCATTTCAGTTGCTCCCTTCTAAAAATTTGAAAAAGCTGAGACGGCCTTGAAACGATGAAGCACTCCGGCAGTGCGGATGCGCATGCCTGGTTTCGACGCTGAGGGACTTCCCCGTTCCGAGCCGTTCAGATTTTCGGACTTAAAACATACTCACTTCTGGGTTAAACAAGCGTGCTGCGTCTCTCGCACACCGGCACCGTCAGGCATTTGTCTGACGGCAAAGAAAGAGGGTGTAGGCGCAACAGGGAATCGCCTACACCCTTAAGCGGCAACGGGGTGCCGCTCGGAATTGTGCTGCGTCGCAGCATCCGCGGTACCCCCCACGCGTTGGGACTGCATGCGGCAAAAGACGTGGTTGCAGGCGAAAAGGGGATCGCCAGCTTGATCAGTTCCGTCACGACCAACTCCGGTGCCGCCAAAACAGCGCAACGTTTGGCGCTTGCGAAATCGCGGTAGCAATTAGCGCAGACCATCGCGCACGCCGAACCTTCCCCATTTCGTTTCCACTCTGATGGGGGGATAGGAAACTTGCTAAAAACGCCGGTTCCGCCTTGAAGATGTAGTCCCACGCGCCATAAACTTCGCCGGTCATTGGCGAAATGACGCAGTGCAAAAAGAGCGCACCTTCGCGCCAGGTAACACGAAGCTAAAACCGCCAGGTTCAAGTCCGCAGGCAACGCCAACAAGCGGAAAGGCACCTACGTGTGCCATGTCGAACAGCGGAATCACCGCGACTCAACCCGCTAAGGAGACGGCGGGGAATGCGGATCTTCTTGCAAACAAGGGAATCATCGAGACGTGCTAAAGCTTTCAAGCAGCTTGAGGTTTGGCAGGGCCGCCATGTGCCTGGGGATCGTTCCGTTGCTGGCTTCCTGCGCACTCGCGCCGGGAATGCGCTTCGACCCACAGCGCCCACTCGATCCGGAGGACCCCGAATCGGTGCCTAAAGTCACGCAGATCACACCGGCGCTGGTGCGCACGCTAAAGGCCGCCACACCACCAGCAAACGCCGGGGTGGAGGAGCTATTCGCCGAGCCGAAGCCCTATACCGTAGGCGTCGGTGACATTCTCTCGATCGTTGTGTGGGACCACCCGGAGCTGGTATTCCCCACGCAAACCTACTCGATCGGGACCGCCTACGAGATTCCGAGCTACAGCGGGGCTGCCAACATACCGGGCTACGTCGTCAGTCCCGCCGGCACCATCCAGTTTCCTTATGCCGGTGTGCTCAAGGTTCTCGGTCAGACCCCGGACCAAATCCGCGGGCAACTGAGCACCCAGCTCAAGCCTGTCGTCACCTTGCCACAGGTCACCGTACGCGTGCTCGCCTTTCGCAGCAAGCGTGTCTACCTCGACGGCGAGGTCAAGACGCCGGGTCCGCAGAATATCGACGATGTGCCCATGACGCTGGTCGAAGCGCTCAACCGCGCTGGTGGCGTGAACGTCTTGACTGGTGACAACAGCCGCATTCGCATCGCCCGGGACGGCAAGACTTACTTCGTCAGCCTGCCTGCGCTGTTGCAGCAAGGCATCGACCCGGCCCGCATCCTGCTGCGCAACGGTGACATCGTGCGCGTGGAGCAACGTGAGGACAGCAAGGTCTTCGTGACCGGCGAAGTCGTGAAGCCGACTCCGGTGATGCCGCGAAACGGCCGGCTCACGCTGAGTGAAGCCATTGGTGAAGCTGGCGGCCTGAACCCCAACTCGGCTAACGCCAGGGAACTTTACGTGATCCGCAAGAGCACGGACGGACAAGCCGAGGTGTTCCACCTGGACGGCAAGTCCCCTGTTGCCTTTGCCCTCGCCGAAGCGTTCGAATTGCAGCCGCGGGACGTTGTCTACGTGGATGCCGCAGGCGTAGTTCGCTGGAGCCGCGTGATCAACCAACTGCTGCCGAGCGGAAACTTCTTTACGTCCACGGCGAACGCAGTCAAATGATCAAGACCGTACTCGTCGTCTGCATCGGCAATATTTGCCGCAGCCCGATGGCAGAGGGGCTGCTCAAGCGGGCGTTGCCCGAGGGCAACGTTGCCTCCGCCGGGCTGGGGGCGCTTACCGGACAGGCTGCCGATCGAGAAGCGGTGGACCTCATGACTGATCAGGGGGTGGATATTTCCGGACATCGGGCCCAGCAGCTCAGTTACGTCATGGTCAGGCGCGCCGATCTGATACTGGTCATGGACGGTGCCCAGCGGCAAGAGATTCAGCGCTTGCACCCCGCTACCACAGGACGGGTCTTCCGCTTGGGCGAACTGGGCAAGTTTGATGTGCCTGATCCCTATCGCCGGCCACGTCCGGCATTCGAGAACGCGCTGCAGCTGATCCAGCGCGGTGTGGAGTCCTGGGTGCCCCGCATCCGTGCCTTGGGTTAAACCGATACTGTCCTGCCTCCAATGAACCATTCCACTTACGTTCCTGTCGCGGCGCCCAGTCAGTCGGAAGAGATCGCACTCGTTCGCTATCTGGACGTACTCGTGGCAAGCCGCTGGCTCATTGCGGCGATCGGCCTTGCCATCCTTGCGCTTGGCGTCGCCTACGCGTTCCTGGCCCGGCCGATTTACGAGGCGAACATCCTCGTGCAGGTTGAGGACAGCCAGAACAGCCCCAATGGCCTGCTGGGCGACGTTTCCTCGCTATTCGACGTCAAGACGCAGGCGACCGCGGAAATCGAGATCTTGCGCTCGCGCATGATTGTCGGCAAGGCAGTGGACAATCTGCGACTCTATATCGATGCGAAGCCGAAGTATTTCCCTCTGCTCGGGGCCTGGATCGCAAGCCAGTCGAAGGGGCTTTCCGATCCGGGCCTGTTTGGCATGGGGGGATACGCCTGGGGTTCGGAATCCATCGCGGTTTCCACCTTCGACATACCCGAGGAGCTGCAAGGCGAGAACTTCATACTGGTGAGCCTGGGTGATGGGCGCTACAGGCTGGAGCAGGGCAGTCTTGACAAGCCTGTCGAGGGCCGTGTGGGGGAAACCGTCGAGGCCGAGCATGGCGTTGGCAAGCTCCGGCTGCTGGTGAGCGCACTGAAGGCGAAGCCCGGCATTGCCTTCAACCTTGTGCGCAACTCCCGCCTGAAGACGCTGGAGCAGTTGCAGCTTCAGTTGAATATCGCGGAGAAGGGCAAGCAGAGCGGCATGATCGGCGCCTCGCTCGAAGGCAATGACGCCAAGTTGACCGCGGCCATTCTGAACGAGATCGGTGACGCATACGTGGCGCAGAACATCAATCGCAAGGCGGCGGAAGCGGAAAAATCCCTGATCTTCCTGAACAACCTGCTGCCGCAGTTGAAGGGCGAGCTCGAACGTGCCGAAGTCAAATACAACGCCATGCGCAATGAGCGGGGTACCTTCAATCTCAGCGAAGAAGGCAAGGCATTCCTGCAGGAGAGCGTGACGGCCGAAACCTCGCTGCTGGAACTCAAGCAAAAGCGCGCCGAGCTTGTGACCCGCTTTGCGCCAGGCCATCCTTCCATGCAGGCCATCGACCAGCAGATCGCCGCGCTCGGCGCGAAGGTGGGATCGATCGCCAGCCGTGTGAAAGCCTTGCCCAATCTGGAGCAGGATACCTTGCGCCTGATGCGCGACGTCCAGGTCAACAATGACCTCTACGTTGGCATGCTGAACAATATGCAACAGCTCAAGCTGGTGAAGGCCGGCAAGGTTGGCAGTGTGCGCCTCGTTGATAGCTCGCCGGTGCCCGAAGAGCCAGTCAAGCCCAAGAAGGCCCTCGTCATCGTCCTGGCTGCGATGCTTGGCGTGCTGGCTGGCGCGGTGGTGGCCTTTGTCCGCAACGCCCTGTTCGGCGGGATTACCGATCCCAAGGATATCGAGGAGCATACCGGTCTCAATGTGTATGCCACCGTTCCCCAGTCCGAGCACCAGATAACCCTCAGCAAGGAAATCCATTCGCGTAAGCGAGGCCAGTATCTTCTGGCGGATCGCTATCCGAACGAGCCATCAGTGGAAAGCCTGCGCAGCCTGCGGACCTCGCTGCAGTTTGCCATGCTGGATGCGACCAACAACCGCGTGCTGCTGACCGGCGCGACCGCCGGGGTGGGCAAGTCCTTCGTCTCGGTCAATCTTGCGGCCTTGATGGCGTCGGGCGGCAAGCGCGTTTTGCTGGTGGACGCCGATCTGCGCAAGGGCTACCTGAATCAATATTTTGGCAAGGACCGGGACCCCGGCTTGTCCGACGTGCTGGCCGGGAAGCTTACTCTGGAAGAGGTCATTCACCGAGACGTCGTCCAGGGGCTCGACTTCATCGGCACGGGGACGATACCTCCCAATCCAGCTGAGCTCATGCTCAACGAGCGCATGGTCAAGTTGCTCGAAGGCCTCAGCGACCGCTATGACTTGCTCATGATCGACACGCCTCCGGTGCTGGCCGTCGCCGATGCGGCAATCCTGGCTGAGCGGTGCGGCACGGTCTTCCTGGTCACGCGCTTTGGCAAGAGTTCGATTGGGGAGATATCGGAGTGTGCCAAGCAACTGGGGCAGGTCAATGTGAGCGTGAAGGGGGTGATCTTCAACGGACTCGATGCCAATGCCTTCCGCTATGGCTACGGCTCCAAATATGGGCGCTACCGCTATGCCTACTACGGCTACTCCCAGAGCGAGAAATCGTGAAACCTTAACGCATTGGCCATCGGGACACTCCGATAGCAAGAGATCGAAATGCACGCCACGAAACTGGATCGCGATTGGGTGCTTGCGGAGCGTGGGCTGGCCACCGTCGCCAGCATGCTGTTGAGCCTTCTCTATCTGACGATCTATTTTTTCGGTCGCGAATCGCTTCCTGAAAAGTGGGTGACCGATTCGAACAAGATGCTGGAATTCCTCGTCACCGGCTCGTCCAACTTCGACGATTCCTTCGCCGCCACCGCAAGGGTGTTTTCCTTCTTTGGCCTGGAGTACGTGAACGTCGTCGCCGCCAGCGTTGGGGTTGCCTACCTCGTGGTGGCATCGAGCCGCGTCGCGGGCTTGCGTGACCTGGCCGCGCGCTGGCTCTTCGTCCTGCCCTGCATGCTGCTGAACCTGCTCGCACCTGGCAAGGAGACCGTCGTGATCGCCATGACGATCATTCTTGTCGCAGGCGGCATGGCCCGCTCGGTGTCTTCCCGCGGCCTCGTCGTCACGAGCATCGTGCTCTACGGATGCTATGCCCTATTCATCCGGAACTACTACGCAATGATCCTGGTGCTCGCGCTCGGCATCCGCGCGTCGGCACGGCTTACACCGGCATGGAAAGGCGTCGTGCTGGTCTGCCTGCTGGGCGCGATATTGGTAGCGCCCTCCGAGATCCTGTACATCCTCCAGTCGCCCAGGGACATCTCCAACAATTACGCGCTGAGCATCGGTAGCGACAACAGGACGATGATCTGGAACCTGTATCCGCCTACCTCGGGTGTCAACTTCATCGTCAACTACCTGTATGCCACCGCCATGTTTGTGTTGCCGGTGATCAGCTTTCGCGCGCCGGTCGATCTTGCCATGATGCTGATGCACTTTGCGATCATCCGCGTAGCCCTGCACGGCTTGTCCGGGACGCCACCTGCGGGTGAGGAATACCGCAAACGCCGCTGGTTTGCCACGCTGATTGTGGCGCATATCCTGGTGCAGTTCATATTCGAGCCGGACCTGGGAAGCTACGTTCGCCATCTCACGTCGGTCAGCTTGTTCCTCATTCCTCTGCTAGCTTTGCCCTCGGCCAATCAAGATGAAGCACGTCGTCATATGCGCGGTGCCGTTCAGTGACAACCTCGGCGATGCCGTGATCGCCGAAACACTGGGCTTCCTGATCCGTCAGACCTTGCCGGGTTGCCGCATCAGTTACCTCGACATCGCGGGGCGCACCCAGCTCGGTGAGAGCTCACTGAAGAAGGGACGCCTGATGCGAGTGTTCTCCCGGTTGCCTGGCTGGGCACGGACTCCTGCGTTGACCCTTGCCATCTGGATGAAATACCGGCGGCTGTGGCGCGCCAGATGGAAGCAGCAACTGGCCGATGCGGATATCGTCGTGATTGGCGGCGGTCAACTGCTGTGCGATGTAGACCTGAATTTCCCCTTAAAGCTCTACCTTCTGGCCCAGTGTCTCGGGAAGAACGCGAAGGTCGCCCTGGTATCGGTAGGCGTGGCGGGCAGCTGGTCCAAGGTCGGGAGGTATCTCCTCTCAAAATTCATCAGGCAGGCGGCGCCGCAATTCATCTCCGTCAGGGACGAGAATTCCCGTCGCAATCTTGTCCGCGTCGCCGGGGGCACGTGTTCCGACGTCACCATCATTCCCGACCCCGCCATCCTGAGTTCCGCCCTCTATGCAGACAAGGGGCTGGAAAAGCGCTGGGATGTGGGAATCTGTGTGTCGGACGTCGAATCACTGAACTACAACGCGGATCTTGCCACCGTATCGGAGCAGGGCCGGGGCATGGGCATGTTCGTGGAGCTGGTGACCAAACTGCGGCGTAGCGGCCAAAGTGTTGTGCTGTTCACCAACGGCGCAGAGGAAGACAATATCGCCGCGACTTCGGTCCGCGACCGGCTCGGCGCTGATGGTGTTGACTTCATCCTGCCCAGATCCCCGGCGGAACTGGTCTCGATCATCGCGGGATGCCAGAGCATGGTTGGCCACAGAATGCATGCGAACATCATCGCATTCAGTTTCGGCGTGCCGTCCGTTGGCATAGTCTGGGACACCAAGGTCGCGTCGTTCTTCAGGCTGAGCGGGCGCGGTGATTTCGCGGTGCGGCAGACGGCCTGCGCTGAGGACCTGATCGAAAGGCTGGCGTACGCTCGATCCCTGGGCGCAGCACAGTTCAAGAGATCGGCGCGGCTCGGCCACGACATTACGCAGGGCTTGTCCCTGCTTTTCGGTCAGACCCTGGCGATGCCAAGCCCATCGTCGGCGCTGCAGGCAGGGATCAAGGCGGCGCCTTCGCTTGAGGGAGGGCAATAATGCGCCGCATGCTGTCAGCGCTTGGCGCGGTGTTCGAACAGGCCGCGTACACGGCAGTGCAGTTCGGCATTAACGTGGCGCTCGCCCGGTCCATGGACGTGGCAGGCTACGGCCTGGTTGCGGTTGTGCTGTCCCTGGTGGTGTTTATCAATATCTTCTATGTCTCCTTCCTTCACGAGCCGGCCCTGATCGAGGGGGTAAAGTTCCGCGTGGGCTTCTCGATGGAGGTTGCCGTGCTAACCGTGTTTCCGGTTACTGCGGGCTCGATCCTCTACCTGTACGGGCATGGCCTGAGCACGTCGGCCTGTGCGGCGGCCGCCGTGCTGTTCGCCAGCTACACCGCATACTGGGTGCTCCGGACCGCAGGCGCGAAGGCGAGAGGCTATACCGGGCTGCTGGTTTGCCACACGCTGATCGGTGGCGGCGTTGCCATGATTGGCCTGGCGTCCGACATACAGCAGGCGCCCGCGGCGATGCTGATGCTGGCCGCTGCGATCCTGCTCCCCACGTTGCTCGGGGCCGGTGCCATCCAGCGCGATGGGCGGATCGAAATTGTCTCGGGAAGGCCGGCCTCTCCGCGGACGTGGTTGGCATTTGGTGCAAGTTCAGCGAGCGCACAGTTGATGAGCTGGCTGGTCGGCCCGGGCCTGGTCGTGCTGCTGGGCTCGCTGGGACACTTTGCCGACTCGGCAAAATTCCGGATTCTGCTGACGGTTCTGCTGCCAGCCCAATATATCCTGATGGCGCTTGGCTATCACTTGATGCCGAGGTTTGCGGCCTCATTCAAGCAGGACGACACCCTGACGCTGGCCAAGACGTCTGTCATATTCGTGCTGGGCGGCGTCGCGCTGGCCGGTGTGCTGAGCGTGCTGTTGCTGCTGTACGGCGATCACCTCGTCGTCATGCTGTTCGGCGCGGCATATGGGGATCTCGATGTGCGCTTCTTTTCGCTGTTCCCGATCGTGTTCGCCGTCGTCATGTGCCTGAGAACCTTGTTGAAATCCTTCGGCATGGCCCGCGCCATTTTTCTTGCTGCGAGCATCGGCCTGCTGGCAGGAATTGGCCTGGGGGCATGGCGCTATCCTCAGCTCGACTACCTCGTGGCAGCGCAGATCATGCTGGTGTCATTCCTCACCATTGCGCTGATCCAGACTGGTGCGCTTGCAATGGGCGTGCTTCGCAGGCATGGCCTCGATTAGGGGCTTGCCCGTGCGCGGCCGTGCGTGGGCGCGCGCGCTGGCCCTGGCGGCGCACGTGGCGGTGTCTGGTCTGTCGCTTTGCCAGCAGGCGCACGCCGAACTGCACGAGGCGCCGAGGCGGATTGCGTCGATGCCGGCCTTTGCCGTGCAGATCGATCCCGCCACGGTGTCTTATCGCGACCTGGCCACGATCAAGAGCATGGGATTCTCGCTTGTGCGCTTCGGCGTGCGGCCCGAGGTGGTCCGGGGCCATTTGACGCCGCAGCGCTACTTGCAGGTCATTGGCCAGGCGCGCCAGGCCGGCCTGCACCTGCTGGTCACGCTTTACGGCGGACGGTTTATCTGGGGGGATACTGGCGAAGACGGTTCGAGTGACGCGAATGAGGCGAGGTTCGCCGAGTTCGCGGTCCAGTTCATGCGGCGCAACAACGGGCCGGATCTGTCGTACGAGTTCTGGAACGAGCCGGACAACCGGACCTTCCTGCATCCCTCGGTACCCATCTCACGGCTGATCTCGACCGCCGGCAGGATTTGCGACGTGCTGGCGCAGCAGGGCATCGCTCCGCTGCCATCTCTTTACCTGTTCGGTCTTGCGCGCCTGCCGAAGCCAGAGAACCCGGCCGCGGAGCTGTCGTTCTCCCGCTGGCTGACAGATCCGCGCTTGAGCTGCTTTAAGGGCTTGAGCATTCACCCATACCGGGCCATGCCCGAGACGCTCGTGCAGGACTATCGGCAACTGAGCGGCCGGGTCCGCAACTCAACACGTCCGTCTGCCGAGCTGATTGTCAGCGAATGGGGCTATGCCTCGTACCTTCCGGTGCGCAGTGAGGCAACGCAGGCCGCGTTGATCGCCAGGCAGGTGCTTTCCGGCGTCATTGCCGAAGTACCCATGCTGGGCATCTACGCGTGGCGCGATCGGGGCGAGGCCCGGTGGGACCGAGAGGCAAATTTCGGCCTGCTACGGGCGGATGGGTCGGAAAAGCCCGTCATCGCCATGCTGCGCGATTTGCTGGGCGTCCTTGTTGGTGCGAAGGATGCGGAGTGGCGCGAGCGTAACGGAAGCTTCGTCCTGTCCTTGCGCAAGGAGGACGCGGTCCACCGCATCTATTGGGGACCACAAAGCAAGGCCATGATGCTTGAGGAACTGGACAAAGGAAGGGCGGAGGGGTGCAAGGTCCGGGCCTTGGGGACGTCCACCGGGGCGCGGCCTTGCCCGGCGGTGCGGCAGGCCGATGCTGAGCTTCCCAATGGGGCGATTCTGCTGGTCAGTTTGCCAGGCGGCGCGGTGCCGCCCTGACCAGCAGAGTCGGTGGCCGCGCTAGGCAAGGACTTCGCGTGAATAGAAGGATTCGAATTTCCTGGCCTGGGTCACGATATTGAATTCGGACGTCGCACGAGACGCGGCTCGCTCGGACATGGTTTGCCAGAGCCTGGCGTCCCCGACGATGGCATCAATGCAGCTTGCCATGGAGGGGGCGTCGTCAGCCGGAACGATGAAGCCGTTGCTGCCATCGACGATGATGTCCTTGATGCCGTCGACGTCGGTGCCGACCACCGGGATGGCCAGGGCATTGGCCTCCGCCAGCACGTAGCCGAAGCTTTCGTAGTGCGAGGTCAGCACCACGACTGCGGCGGAACCCATCAACGCCAGCAGATCGGAGCGGCTCATCCACGCGATGGTCGTCACATCCTTGCCCTCGACCAGGCGGCGCTCTTGCAGCAGTGCATCGAGCGTAGCCCGGTCATCCTCATAGTGGCCGTAGCCAACCAGCATGAACTCGATATCCGCGCGTCCCTGGAACAGCTTGGCCACGTCGAGGAACATGGGAATGTTCTTCTGCCGGCTGATGCGCGCCACCATGATCACGCGCTTGACGCCGGGAGCCAGCCGCCTGTCGGCCGGCGGCAGTCGTGGCTCCACGGCATTCAGTATCGAATGTGCGCGTTCTTGCGGCAGCCCAACCTCGTGGATGGCCCGATGGCGCTCCGACGGCGAGGTCGCCAGTACCGCGTCCGTCAGACGATGCAGCAACCGCTCCGCCATCAGGAACACGCGCCGCTTGATCCCGCTCAGACCGAGGTAGTAATAGGCATGGGGAGTATAGACAACGCGCACGTTCAATCCGACGCACGCCAGCCGACCCACCAGTCCCGCTTTCGAGCTGTGCAGGTGAACAATCTGCGGCGCAACGCTTTTGACCAGCGCCCGCAACCTGAGCGCCGCCTTCAAGTCGTTCACCGGCTCGAGCTTGCGGGGAATCGGCACGTAGCTGACTCCAAAGTTGCGCGCTTCTGCAATGGCCGAGATGGAGCATTGCTTCGGCAGGGCAAAGTGGAAGCTGATGTTCTCGACATTGATATGGGATGCCAGCAGGTGGAGGTAAGTCTCGACACCGCCCAGGCACTCGGTCACATGCAGGACTTTGATCATTGGGTTGCGTATTAAGGTGCGTCTTAGGGTGTGTATCAAGGTGCGTTTCAGGGGCGCATCGGATTGCGCATAGGCTTGCCTGTCCGGGATGTGGTCGCTGGCCTCAGTAAGCGTTGCTTCCCACCCAGCCCCGGAACGCGGTCCAGAAGATGATTCGCAGGTCCAGCCAGAATGACCAGTTGCGTATGTAGAAGATGTCGTGCTCCACCCGCTTGGCCATCTTGTCCAGGGTGTCGGTCTCGCCGCGATAGCCGTTGACCTGGGCCCAGCCCGTGATGCCGGGCTTGACGCGGTGGCGCAGCATGTAGAAGTCCAGCTGTTCCTTGTACATGTTGTTATGCGCCATGGCGTGGGGCCGGGGGCCTACCACGCTCATTTCTCCCTTCAGCACGTTGATGAACTGTGGCAGTTCATCCAGGCTGGTACGGCGCAGGAAGGCGCCGATTGGCGTCACGCGGCTGTCGCCTTTGGTGGCCTGCGTGACCACGCCGTGCTCGCTATGCACCTTCATGCTGCGGAACTTATAGACGTGGATCACGCGCCCATCCATGCCGAGGCGTTCCTGCTTGAAGAAGACTGGCCCCGGCGAGTCGCGCTTGATCAGAATGGCGATGAGCAGGAACAGCGGCGACAGCGCGATGAGCACCAGCGCGGAAAAGGTTCGATCGAAGATCGCCTTGATGGTGCCCCGCACGCCGAGCGAGGGTGGCTTGTTCATTTCCACCGCGGGCATGCCCAGGAAATTGCCGACGTTGTGGTTGAGCAGGTCAAAGTCGAGCACGCTCGGCATCCACTTGATGTCGATGAAGTCGTTGCGCAACGAGAAGGCGATTTCCTGCATCAGGCGATACTCACTCATCGGCAGGGTGAGCCAGATCTCGGCAATCCCGCGCTCGCGCGCGAAATCGGCGATGTGGGCGCTGTCGGTGATGCGGTGCCGTCCTTCTGGCGTGGATTCGCCTTCCGGGGCATAGATGCCGCTGATCTTGAATCCGGTGGTGTGGCTGGCGGTCGCGCGGCGGTACATCTCCTGACCGGTACGGCCGAAACCCACGATGATCACACGCTTGTTGTTGGCACCGGCAACGCGCAGCAGGTTGAGCACGGCACGGCTGACGACACGCAAGCCCAGCAGGCCGGCCAGCGAGAACGCGTACCAGTACACCATCCACAAGCGGGACAGGGAATCGGCCTGGTGAAGCAGGTAGGTCAGCAGCAGGCTCACCAGCCAGACCAGGCTCCATGCAGACAGCAGGCGCGCAGCGAGCGAGATCAGGCTGCGGCCACGCCAGGACGTGTAGACGTCGAACCCGGGCAGCACGATGAAGGCGATCGCACAGCCAAAGTACTGGATGAACTGGTGGATCGGCGCGTGCGCAGTGGCAAACCGCACTTCACTGGCCAGGATTGCCGCAAGCCAGATGGCGCCGGCGTCGAGCAGGCGAGCCATCAGCGCGAGCTGATCGTGGTGCCTGGCAAACATATCGCGATAGATACCCAATTGCTTCCCCCAGAAGCGTTCGAGTAATGGGCGCTCAAGCGAGTGCCCATGCCCTTGTTGTCTCCTCCGAACTTGCAGTCCGCGCATCGTGGCGGCCAGGCTCGTCACGTTGGCATGCATCGTCGTTGCGCATGCTCATGGTGTGAACAGAGCAGAGTCGTGCGGGACTGCTTCGCGGCAGCCGGTTCCATGGCGTGGCAGCGGTCAGCTGCTGACCGGCCACTGGCCGCATCCTTGAGGGCCGTCCATGGAATTGCAACGCTCTCTTACTGCCGGTGCGCTGATGGCCCCGGCGTGCTCCGTGTTTTCAGGAGCGAATAGTGCGGTGCAGCGAAATGCGTCGGTACCCTTCGTCAGAAGGGAAAGCGCGGGCTTGGTCGGGTTGCCTTTGGGTTGAAGCTGTCCCCTGCCATTCGCGATGGCCCTCGTCGATTTTCGCGCGCGAAGATGCCGTGCAACTGACTTGAGCGTTACCCCGCTCAAGGAGGGAAGCGAGAGGGCAGCGCACCCCTCGCACTGGGGGTGAGAATAAAAAAGTTCGCGAGCAGATTCGGGACCGCCGACGTTCGTGGGATGCGCATGGCAAGTTGATGCGGCTCGGCATCCGGGCATCCTTCACTCAACCGCGGTAAAGAAATGAGAAAGAAGACAGTGCCACATACGGTATTCACGCGGGAGCAGCTGGATTCTTATTTCGCGTCGTACGTAGGGATGGAAGGCGGGAACCCGGGCGCTGCAGTGTGGTTCTGCGATAGCGCCCCGCATCAAAGCGGGCCGTCGCTATTGGCCCCGTTGGTTCCGCATGCTCACCCTGGCGCGTGGGATGCTGCATACCGCTACAAGTATCGCCATCACATGGAGCGCTGGCAATCACACCAGAAGATTGCCAGGATCATGTCGGCAGCGCGCGCACAGGTCTTCAAGAAGACCATAGGCGAGCAGGACTGGAGGCATTACTTCGATCATCATCTGTACGCGCCGCACGGCGCCGAGTTCAAGCTCAGTCTGTTTCCGCTGCCCACGCGCCTGATCAACCAGACGTCGTGGTCGAAGGCGTTTCGCGGCCAGCCGGAGCTCTTGCCCAGGCAGCGTTACCTTGACCTCTGCCGCGATGGTCGGCGCTTCGCCTTCATCGATGCGATGCGCCGACGCTGGAAGCCAAAGGTGGTGATTTGCCTGGGCGAGCGGCACGCCGACGACTTCGTGCAGGCGTTCGCCCTTGCGAAGGCGCGCGCGACCGACCACGTGCTGCAGCCCGCCGATCAGCCCAAGACCTTGCGCGTGCTTGAGCGAGACGGCACCACATGGCTCATCTGTCCGCCCCTGGCAGGCGCAGCGGGACTGATGTCCGATGTGTTGCTTGACGCGATGGGGCAGTACATCACGCGCTGGCTGCTGCCGGACGATTTTCCCGGGCGCTCCACTGGCGAAGTCGAACCGGTAGCGAGGCCGTCATGAGTCATGGCGAGCGTGGGTCGTTGATCGCGCCGGCCTGTCAGCGGGATCTGCGCCGGCAACGGATTGGCTTTCCCCCGCCAAGTAGGGGTGACACGGTTTGGTGGATGCGTTTATCTGCGTGCTGCCGCGATTTGCAAGCGGCTGCTGCAGGATCCGCTCACAAATTCGTGCGTGGCACCAGAGGCAGCGTAGGTCGCTGGAGGCTGTGCGCGGGAGTATCCCGTCACAGGATTCCCCACCATGTTTCGTTGTATCGAAGTATCGATCTCAGGAGAGCAGCGTGCAAACCAAAACCCGGAACATCTTCATCCTTGGCATCATGGCAGGCGCCGCAGCAACGCTGGTTGCATGCGGTGGCGGCGGTGACGATCCGCCTCCCCCTTCCCAGCCTTCTGCGACCGTGAGTGGCAAGGCCGTGGACTTCTACCTGTCCGGCTCGACTGTCACCTTCCTCGATTGCGACAACAAGACCGTGGCCACGAATGCAACCGGAGACTTTACCTTCCCGGCAGGTTGCACCAAGAGCGCGCTGAGAGTGACCGGCGGCACCGATATCGGTACCAACCAGCCGTTCACCGGGGTGCTGCAGGCACAAGCGCTGGATTATAGGGAGGGCGTGATTCAGGTGGTCTCGCCGCTGACCACGCTGGCGGTCCAACTCGGCTCGGGCCAGGCCGTACCGCTCGCGACGGGGCTCGGCCTGGCAGGCAAGGATCTGGCTACGCTCGACCCGATGCAGGACGCCACCGCGCTGCGGGCGGCGGTCGTGGTTCAGCAACTGGTCGACCACGTCGCCAAGACACTGACGGGTCTGGGCACTGGCGGAACGCTTACTCCCGCGGATACGGCCGCAGCGGCCTCCAAGGCGGTCGCCGGCGCCGTGGCCAGCGCGTCGGGCACAGCTGATCTGACCAGTAGCGCGTTAGTTACGAACGTGGTGTCCAGCGCTGTACAAAACGCCCAATCCGGCCTGCCCGCCAGCCTGCAGTCGGACATTGGCGCCGTGGCAGCCAATGTGGCCGCACTGGCCGCCCCGGTGATCACGAGCCAGGTAACAAGCGTGAGCACGGCGCTGGAGGCCGTCGATCTGAGCAGCAGCCCCGCCGAGACGTTGTCGGCCCTGACGGAGAGCGGATCGCTCAATATCGTGAGCACAAGCGCCCAGTCGACGACGACCACGGCGCTGGTCCAGGCAGTGACGACTGACGGGCTGACGGATGCATCTAACACGACCAGGCTGGCTGAACTCGGCGATGCCGTGTCGACCGGCAATACCGCCGAGATCCAGCAGGCGGCCGTGGGCCTGGGCAGCGCGGTGAGTGTCGGCGCAATCAACAACGTGGCAAATGCTGTCAGGCTGAACAACTCCCTGCTGCTGTCAAACCTGACGATCAACGGCGTGGCTTACCCGATCACCGACACGATCTCGGCCACGGGTGGCACGCTGGGCGCGATCCAGGTCGCGCTGACGCAGAATGGTGATGCGTTCAACGGCGGCCCGTCGCAAGTGCGCGCCGGGCTTAGCTATACCTACGGCGGCAATCAGGTCGATGTCATCATCGAGAACGTGACGCTGACGTTTAACGGGTCGCAACTGGTGGATGCGGTGGTGCCGGCCAACACCGCGTATTCGTTCCGGATCAGCGGCAACCTGTCGGCCGCGGCAAGCCTGACCAATAGCGTCGCCGACAATCTGTTCTCCAGCGCCAACGGCGGCTCGCTGAACCTGCCGTTCACGGTGTTCCTCGGCAAGCTCCGGTCTGCTGGCGCGCTGAGCCAGGCGCAGGTTGACGCGCTCACGCCAAAGGCGGTCAGCACGTTCCCCGTGACGTTTGCGACAACTGCCGGTGTCAACGGCAGGGATGTGAGGCTGGGCATGCTGGTCAACGGCGGCGTGGAGTTCGCCAAGACGGCGTTGGTGAAGACTGACTCCGAGATGGTGGTCGGCGACGGCCTCAAGACGACGGTTACGCTCAACCCGTGACCGGCGAGTAGTGGCGCCGGGGTGCCTTCCGCCCGGATGGGGAAGGGCCCGGCCCCCGGGCATCCGAACACGTGTCTCAAGGCCGTGCCGCGGGTGACCGGGTTCCTTTTGTGTCTGCGTCGAGCGCCTCCGCGGAGCGCGCCACGCATGAGGCTTGCCCAGTGGCCTCGGAGTTTCCTATGCAGCTGATACGCAAGCGCCGGTTTGACCACGCCTGCGCCCTCGTGCTGGGCCTGTCGTGCGCGGGTGCGGCCAGTGCGGCCCCGGACGATGTGTTCATGCAAGCCGAGCCCACCACCGGCGAATTCACCTCGGTGCGGGTGGAGGCCAGCTACGACATGGTCGATCGCACGGTAGATGTCTTCAACCTGCGCGGGCGGCAGGGGCCTGTGTCGGAGAACGCCGGCGATTATCGCGGTGGCAAACTGATGCTGGGCTATAAATTCTCGCCGCACTGGTCGGGGTCGGCCACCTACTGGCGCCGTGGCATCGACTACGGGCAAGACCACAACCAGATCGATACCTGGATGCTGGCGATGCACTACGACCCGCTGGCCGAGCCCGGTGCTCGCGATCGCATCATGCTGCGCTTCTCGCTATGGGGCGACCACTCCGGCAGCCTGAACCGCTCGTCGCCAGTGCTGGTTCGCAATACGACGTTCAACAGCCTCACTGTGAATAACGCGAATGATGTCCAGGCCCAGGCGGACGTCATCTTCTCCGGCGAGTTGACCGAGCGCAACCAGCTCACCGGCTTTATCGGGCTCGGCATCAGCCGCGTGACGATCGGCAGCATCAATACGCGCCTGCAGCGAGGCAATTGCAATTTCAATGTTGCCATCGGCTCCGACAATCTCGCCAATGGCCAACTGGCCGCGCCGTGCAACGTGGGCAACGCTACCCTGCAGTCGGCGTCCTTCGCGGTCGACGCCAGCCAGTTCGGGCTGAATTTCAACGACGATTTCAACTACACGGCCGGCTATCTGAACCTGGGCGGCTCATGGCGCTGGAGGTACGAGCGATTTTCGGCGCGGCTTGGATACCAGTTCCAGTACCTGCTGCGCAGCAATGTCGATAGCCGCACGCAAACCTATGGCAACTCGCCGATCCGCTCCAACCATACGCTGGGCCTGGAACTATCGTATGCGGTAGTGAAGAACGTGGAGGTGTTCCTGCGCGGCCAGGCGTCGATGTACAACTTCGTCGGCACTATCCCATTCCTCTATAACGCGACGACCGCAGGCAAGCTGGATCGGAACTACGGCTATGGCTCGATCGGCATCCGCTTCTCCGGGTTCTGAATTTGAGATCCTGAAGGTCTTTGCAGCACTGATGCAGCTTGCGCCCCAGGGCCTGTGGGCACATTTCGATCCCCTCTGGTGAGGGGATCGAAAACAGAAATTCCCCAAAATATTGCATCGCAGCAAGACCACTTATGTCAGACCTTAGAAGATTGAAATTCCTAAATCAGGAAGATTTGGTTAGAATTAATTCAATCGAAAAAAGATATAGGTAGTTATATTAGTGGAATGAAAGTCGCGGATCTGCACGTTTGGATGAATATTAACTTCATCGTTAGCGGCAATCGTCGCTGAGCGTGCAATGCCAAGGAAGGCGGTTTTTTCCATGGCAAAGTTCAAATAAGGGAAAGAATTATCCTGATTACAGGATAACGCCGGCTCGCAGTTTCCTCTCGCGTCTTGGTTGTACTCCGCCGCGCCATGACTGGATTTTCATGTCAGGCGGGGCCGCATGCGAGTACGAGTCTAGCCCCGTCATTCAAGCGGGCAGTTCCGGGCATTTGAAAAGACCCGATCGGCGCATGGATGCCGCCCTGGTGGCGCATTGAATCCTTCGCACCCTGCCTGCGCAATAAAGACTTGTGAAAGACCACAGCAGCACGTTCGCCCCCGAGGCGACGGCATGCCGTGGCATTGATTATCGGGGGTCCCACCAAGCAGCAAGGGATAATATGCAGCATTCACAGGTGTTCGCGCGCCAGGAACTGGACCGTTATTTTGCCTCCTACGTTGGCATGGAAGGAGGCAATCCAAGGGCTCCCGTCTGGATATGCGACCGAAGCCCTGCGTGGTCGGAGGCACTCGTGGCACCGCTGGAGCCGCGTATGGCACCACCCGCCTGGGACGCCGTGTTCCGCCACCAGCACCGGGAAGACATGGGCAAGTGGTTCGGCCATCAGTGCGTGGCACGCATCATGGCCGCAGCGCGCGCCGAAGCGCTGCGCGTCCGGCTCGGGGACAACGACTGGGAACAATACTACTGGCGCCATCTCTACTCGCCACGGGGTGCCGAGTTCAGGCTCAGCCTGTTTCCACTGCCTGCCCATGTCGACGGGCGAACGACGTGGTCCAAGGCGTTCCGCGGCCAGCCTGAACTTATCCCACAGTCGCGCTACCTGAATCTGTGCCGAGATGGGGAGCGCTTCCGGTTCCTCGGCAAGACTCGCGCCCGCTGGCGCCCGAAGGCGGTCATTTGCCTGAGCCATCGCCATACCGACGAATACATCGAAGCATTCTCGCTAGGCGGGCTGGCCAGCGAAGAGTATGCACTCCAGCCTGCAGACCAGGTAAGGCGCCTGCGCCTTTTCACCAAGGACGGCACGACGTGGATCATCTGCCCGGCCATCGGCGGTAGCGCCGGAATGACGTCGCAGGTTCAACTCGATGCGTTCGGAAAGTTTCTGGGTACGTGCCTGGCAGAGAGCGACTTCCAGCACTGTGTCGATCTCGATGCCGTCGAACACACACCGCCGGCGCGGCCAGAGCGCTTGCCGGAGCCATACCAGATGAGGCTGCCTGCCGAGGCAGTTGGATGTCGTACGGGGGAAGCGCGGGCGGGCAATTGCGAAACCTTTGCCTAGGGCTACACCAGGAAAAAACTGATGTAAAAAAATTTCAGTTTTCTCGAGTCAATCTATTTGACACAATTCCCGCACTTCATTCATTTGAATTTCCCATTGGAGGCACCGTTAGCGCGGTGCTTTTTTTTTTGCTCAGCGGAGGGGAAGCAGTCAGTTGAGCTGACCTATAAGCGTCTTGCCATGCTCGAACCAGGCTTTGCGCACATCCGACGCCAGTCCGCCAGGCCTTCTGTGACCACTGGCATGACACTGTCAAAAATCGAATTGCACGGCATAGCGATGTACGCTGTCCCGGAGCAACTGCAGCAATCCCGCACGCCCGGCGTTGAGGGTCGATGCCGTCTACTGGGAAGCGCTGCGCGGCCGGAAATTGCTGCTCAAGCGTTGCCTGAGCTGCGCGCGCCACCACTTTTACCCGCGCGTGATCTGTCCGCATTGCCATTCGATTGAGGTCGAATGGAGCGAGGCCACCGGCTTGGGAGAGATCCATACCTATACCGTCGCGCGGCGGCCGGCGGCCCCGCGTTCAAGGATATGACGCCGTATGTGGTAGCCATCGTCCAGCTCGATGAGGGAGCAAGGATGATGACCAACATCGTCTGCAACGACCCGGGGGAAGTCCGTATCGGGCAGCGCGTCGCGGTCGAGTTTGACGATGTCACGGAGACGGTCACGCTGCCGAAGTTCAGGATCGTGCCCGCACCGGCGACAGGAGGCGCTGGCTAGGCGTCCCAGCGCGCTTCTTCCGCTACGGCAAGCTGCAAGGCAGCGGAAGAGGGATTTTCAAATGGGCTCTCAGTTCAGCAGCCCATACCGGCGCGCCTCAAAGGTGGCCTGCGTGCGCGTCTTGACGCCCAGCTTCTTGTGGATGTTCTTGACGTGCGACTCGATGGTCAACTTGGACAGCGACAGCGCGGCGGCGATTTCGCGGTTGGTCGCGCCGCGGTCGATGCAGCGCAAGATATCAAGCTCGCGGGCGCTCAGCGGCCCGCTGGCTGCGGCGCGGGTGCGGCCGGTCGGCGGGCTGCAGGCGGCTTGCGGCTCGGCAGCTACCAGCGACTGCAGCACAAGCCTGGCGATAAAGGGATCGATCGGCATGCCGCCGCGCAGGGCACTGCGCAGGCAAACCGAAAGTTCAGTGTCGTCGCTCTCCTTGAGCAGGTAGCCGCTGGCCCCGGCGCGCAAGGCGCCGATTACGTCGGCTTCGGCGGCCGGATCGGAAATCACCACGATCGGCAGGCGCGGATCGCGCGCATGCATCGCACGGATCAGGTCTATGCCATTAACCGTGGACATGCTGCTGTCGACCAGGGCCATGTCGAACGGGCGCTCGACCAGCAGGGCATTAACTTCGTCGGGGCAACTGGTGCAGGCGAGTGCGTCTGCCGTGTAGGCGAGATCCGAGAGGATCGCGCAGAGGCGGGCGCGCATGCGTTTTTCGTGGCCGACCAGCAAGAGGCTTCCCGACAGTGCAGGCTTCTTGTTGGCAATCGTTGGATTCATGTGGAAATGAGGGTTACCGGGCGAACCATACTTTGCTGTCCACGCCGCGGCCAGCAAATTGACACAGTTGCATCGCTCTTAGAATACCCAAAATTGGGTATTTGGATGTCATCAACCTGCCACGTTCCCGGCAACTTTGCGCGATCGACTGAAAATACCGGATTACAGGTATTGTCGTGTCCAAGTGGCACAGCGTAAATTTCGCCTGACTTCCGTTGCGCAACCAACAGAAACACAAAGATTTAGGGGTCAAAAGCGCGGAAGTAGGGGTTTTCCCGGGTGTGTCGTGTTGTTTCTGACACAACACGTTCCGGGACAAAAAGAGAGCCTGACGGGGCGAACGAGCTGGCAGCGCCCGCTGCCTGTGCACGAAGTCCCGATAGGAACGGGTAGCTAAAACACAGAGATTGCCAAAAAAGGCTTGCCTTGCGGCTGATGCGGCGTAGGCCGTCTTCGACCTCGGCAGTGGGACGATTATTTCGTCTTCGCCGGGGGGCTTTGCCGTGCGCACGATATTTGTGCGAATTCGATGATTGTTCGGACGCATTCAAGTCCTTCCGGAGAGTTCCATGTCCAATAGCCTGCAGAAGTGGGTCGGGCGCAATCGCCCGCCCCGTGTCCAGATCTCGTATGACGTCGAAGTTGGTGATGCCATCGAGAAGCGTGAATTGCCCATGGTGGTCGGCCTCCTGGCCGACCTGTCGGGCCATCCCGCTGAGCCGCTGCCCAAGCTGAAAGAGCGCCGCTTCGTCGAGGTCGATCGCGACAACTTCGACGAGATCATGGGCAAGATCGCGCCGCGCCTGGAACTGTCGGTGCCCGACACCATGAAGGACGGGCAGTCCAACCTGAAGGTCGAACTGAACTTCGAGAAGTTCAGCGACTTCCATCCGGAAAGCCTGGTGGGGCAGATCCCGCGCCTGGCCAAGCTGCTCGAGGCGCGCCAGCAACTGCGCGACCTGCTGGGCAAGCTCGACGGCAACGACGAGCTCGACTCGCTGCTCGAACGCATCGTGCGCGATGCCGATGAGCTGAAGCAGGTGCGCAGCGAAGCCGACGCCGGCCAGCCGGCCGCAGCGAGTGAGGAAGCCGCTCAAACGCCGGCCGACGCCAGCTAAGTCCGAAGCATAGGAAGCAACGAATTCCCTGAGGGTGATCCAGATGGCAAGCAATCCTATCGCCGAAGCGGCGACCGAATCGAAGGCGGCCGCCGCCGCCGGCGCAACCGAACTGACCCTGCTCGAGCGTATCGTTCAGGAAGGCAACATGGCCGTGGAGCCGTCGCAGAGCGTCTACGCGAAGAAGCTGATCGGCCAGCTGGCCTCGCAGATTCTCGACGAAGGCATGCGCACCAGCCCCGACAAGAGCCTGGTGGCGACCATCAACGAGCGCGTGGCCGAGATCGACCAGCTGATCTCCGACCAGCTCAACGCGATCATGCACGACCCGGACTTCCAGGCGCTGGAAGCGTCGTGGACCGGCCTGCATGACATGGTGTACGGCACCGAGACCGGCCAGAACCTGAAGCTGCGCCTGCTCAACGTCAGCAAGCGTGACTTGCTGAAGGACCTGGAGTCGGCGGTCGACCACGACATGAGCGTGCTGTTCAAGAAGGTTTACGAAGAGGAGTACGGAACCTTCGGCGGCTATCCCTACACGGTGCTGATCGGCGACTACAGCTTTGGCCGCCATCCGCAGGACCTGGCGCTGCTGGAGCGTGTGTCGAAGGTGGCCGCAGCCGCCCACGCGCCCTTCATCGCCTCGGCCGCGCCGAGCCTGTTCGACCTCAAGACCTTCACCGACCTGGGCGTGGCGCGCGACCTCTCGAAGATCTTCGAGAGCGCCGAGCTGGCCGCCTGGCGCTCCTTCCGCGAGTCGGAGGATTCGCGCTATGTGTCGCTGGTGCTGCCGTCCTACGCGGCACGCCTGCCGTACGGCGCCAGCACCAACCCGGTCGAGAGCTTCAACTTCGAGGAAGACGTCGACGGCACCGATCACGGCAAGTACCTGTGGGCCAACTCGGCCTACCAGCTCGGCCTGCGCATCACCGGCGCCTTCGCGCGCTATGGCTGGGCCACCGCGATCCGCGGCGTGGAAGGCGGCGGCAAGGTGGACGGCCTGGTCGCCCACGCCTACAAGACCGACGAAGGCGACGTGGTGCTCAAGTGCCCGACCGAGGTGACCATCACCGACCGTCGCGAGAAGGAGCTCAACGACCTCGGCTTCATCGCCATCGTCAACGCCAAGGGCTCCAACAGCGCCACCTTCTTCGGCAGCCAGACCGCCAACAAGCCCAAGGTCTACAACAAGGACACGGCCAATGCCAACGCGCAGCTGTCGGCACGCCTGCCGTACGTGCTGGCGGCCTCGCGCTTCGCGCATTACCTGAAGGTGATCATGCGCGACAAGGTGGGCAGTTTCCAGAACCGCGCCGACGTGGAGAACTTCCTCAACAACTGGATCGCCGACTACGTGCTGATCAACCCGTCCGCGTCGCAGGAGGCCAAGGCGCGCTTCCCGCTGAGCGAGGCGCGGGTCGATGTGACGGAAGTGCCCGGCAAGCCGGGCGCCTATCGTGCGACCTGCTTCCTGAAGCCGCACTTCCAGATGGAAGAGCTGACCGCATCGATGCGCCTGGTGGCCGAATTGCCGGCCGCAGCCGCCTGATCGACACCGCCGCGCGGTGCAAGGCTGGCGGCGCTGCCGCCGCCTTGCACCGCAGCCAGCCTGCTGAACCTACCCGAGTTTCTCCGGAGCCAAACAAGCCATGGACACCATCATCCTCGAGATCACTGATATCAAGGGCAACACCAAGATCACCGGCCACGAAGACAAGATCCAGATCATGTCTTTCAGCAACGGTGTGTCGATGCACATGAACCGGGATGTCGCCAATTCCGAGCGCACCATGGGTCGCCCGGACTTCCAGAACATCACCCTCAGCAAGATGACCGACCAGGCCACCCCGGGCCTGTATGGCGCCTGCGCCGGCGGCAAGGACCTTGGCGTGGTCAAGCTGCTGATGGGCCGCAACGAGGGCGACACGTTCATGCCGCTGATGACCTACACGCTGAAGAACACCATGGTCAGCAACATCAACACCGGCGGTGGCGGCAGCGATGCGGTGGACACCTTCTGCCTGGACTTCACCGAGATCAAGGTCGAGTACACCAAGCAGGGTTCGGACTCGAAGAAGCAGGGCACGGCCGCTTTCGGCTGGGACCTGGCCACCAACAAGGCCGTTTCCTGAGCGGCAGGCCTGCCTGGCGGACCTGAGCCCGAGGCGATCCCATGGCGACGATCATCAGCGGCGCACCCGTGCCCCTGTTCGAGCGGCTGGCGTCCGGCGGCACCGAGCCGTCGGCGCACCTGCTCGACGGGGCACAGTTGCGCCAATCGGTGGCGCGCGAACTGGGACGCCTGCTCAATACGCGCTCGCGCCTGTCTGCCGAGGCTTTCCTCGCCAGCGAGGGCACGGTGCTTGACTACGGCCTGCCCGACTGCTCTTCGCGTTCCCTGCAGTCTGGCCCGGACCGCGCATTGATCGCCGCGCTGGTGCGGCATGCCGTGACCTTGTTCGAGCCGCGGCTGCGCAACGTGAATGTAGAGTTTGTGGGTACCCCTTTGAACTCCGCGTTGACCCAGCCGGTCCTGCTGATCGACGGTGAGCTTTGTCTTGGCCAGGCGCCCGAGCGGGTTTCGTTCGAGCTGGCCGCAGGCGACGAGACGGCCACGCTGCGCGGGACCGATCATGGCTGAGCCGGGCGAAGGCGACATCCTGCACTACTACAAGCAGGAGCTGTCCTATCTGCGCACGCAGGGCGCGGCCTTCGCCGAACGCTATCCCAAGGTGGCGTCGCGCCTGGCGCTGCACGGCACCGAATCGCTGGATCCGCATACCGAACGCCTGATCGAGGCGACGGCCTTCCTGGCCGCGCGCGTGCACCGCGATCTCGACCAGTCCTTTCCGCAGGTCGCATCGTCCCTGCTGGAGAACGTCTGCCCGGCTCTGGTGCAGCCGCTGCCCTCGATGACCGTGGTGCAGTTCGCGCTCGACCCCAGCCAGGGCAAGGTCACCGCGGGCTACCGGGTACCGCGCCATACCGGGCTGCAGGCCCGTACCGAGGACGGTGAGACCTGCCGCTTCCGCACCAGCTGGGAAACCACGCTGTGGCCGCTGACGGTCGAGCAGGCCCGGCTCGACCAGGACCATACCCTGCGCCTGACGCTGGCCTGTGCCGACGGCGTCGACTTCTCCGAGCTGGAGCTCACCACGCTGCGCCTGCACCTGCACGGCGACTGGATGGTGACGATGCCGCTCTACGAACTGCTGGTGAGCGGGGTGGCCAGCGTGCGCATCGAGCCGTGCGACGGTGAGGCCTCGCTGCTGCCGGCTTCGGCCTGGCGCGAGGTCGGCTACGGTGCGGACGAGGCGGTGCTGCCGCAGCCGCCCAATGCGCAACCGGCTTATGGGTTGATGCAGGAGTACTTCGCCTTTCCGCGCAAGTTCCACTTCTTCGACCTGGCGCTGCCCGCGGGCCGGCTTGGGCGCGGCACGCGCTGCGATATCGTGCTGCGCCTGGCGCGCATGCCGCGCGGCATGGCGCGCATCGGCGCCGGCAATTTCCGCCTCGGCTGCGTGCCGGCCATCAACCTGTTCTCGCAGACCAGTGAGCCGATCGTGCTCGACCAGCGTCACTACGAGTACCGGCTGGTGGCGGACCAGCGGCGCGAGGCCGCCACCGAGATCCATTCGGTCAGCTCGGTGGTGCTGTCCGACCCGGCCAGCGATCGCACCCAGGCGGTGCCACCGGTTGCCGCGGCCAGCGGCGACGCGGCCGCCGACGGGGTGTACTGGTGGACCCGCCGCGAGGCGACCCTGCGGCCCGGCCTGTCCGGCACCGACACCTACCTGACCTTTGTCGATGCGGGCAAGGCCTCCGGCCAGCCGGCAGCGCCGGTCGCCTACGCCAACGTGCTGTGCACCAACCGGCGCCTGGCCGAGCAGGTGCCGGTGGGGGCGCGCATGCTGGTGGAGAACGTCTCGCAGAACGCGCGCGTGCGCTGCCTGTACGAGCCGACGGTTCAGCGCAATCCTCCGCTGGGCGGCGAATCGCTGTGGCGACTGGTGTCGCTGCTGACGCTGCATCACGGCACGCTGTCCAGCGGTGCCACCGGCCGCCACGAGGTGCAGCAGATGCTGCGCCTGTTCGCCGCCGACGGCAGCCGCGAACTGGAACAGATCCGTGGCATACGCAGCGTGCAGTCGCGCGGTGTCACCGCGCATATCGGCGGCGATGCCTGGCGCGGCTTCTGCCGCGGCACCGAGATCGGCATCGAGTTCGATGCCGACGCCTTCGCCGGGGGATCGCCGCTGTTGATGGGCGCCGTGCTGGCGCGCTTCTTCGCGTTGTACACCTCGGTCAATTCCTTTGTGCGGCTGGTGGTGCGCCGCGGAGACGAGATATGGAAGCAATGGGAGCCGATGACCGGCTGCCAGACGCTGCTGTGATCGACCGTCTCGCCGCCAACCCCGCCGCGTTCAACCTGTTCCAGGCCATCGGCCTGCTGGAGCGGGCCACGCCCGGTGCGCGTCCGCTCGGCCACGGCGACGGCAGCGGCGAGGCCGTGCGCCTGCGCGGGCTGGTCTCGCTGGCCTTCCAGCCGCGCGACGTGGCATCGGTGGCTGCCGGCGCACCGCACGATGGCGACCATGCCGACCATGCGCTGCCCCCCGGGGCCGGCCAGCCGCCCTACACGCTGACCACGCCGGCCCTGTCGCTGGCGGGGGCGAATGGGCCGCTGCCGCTGCCTTACACCGAGCTGCTGCTGGAGCGGCGCGCGGCGCGCGACCATGCCATGGCAGAGCTGCTCGACATTTTCAATCACCGCTTCCTGTCCTTCCTCTATCGCGGTCGCGCCAAGCACGCGCCGGGGCTGGGCGCGCAGGCGCCTGCCACCACGACGCTGGCCACTTGCCTCGATGCGCTCAGCAACCTGGGCCTGCGTGCCGGCCTGCGCGGTCCGGCCGGCGCAGCGCCCTGGCTGCGCCACGCCGGCCTGCTGGGCGCCGCGCCGCGCTCGATGGAAGGGCTGCTGGCCCTGCTGGGCGACCGGCTGGGGCTGCGGGTGCGCGGCCGCCAGTTCGTCGGCGGCTGGCTGGCGGTGGAGCGCACCGACTCGGTCCGCCTGGCCGGGCGTGGCACGCCGGGAACGCAGCTGGGCGGCGGCGCGGTGCTGGGCCGGCGGTGCTGGGACCAGGCCGCAGGCATTGGCCTGGACCTGCAGGTGCCGGACGCGCGGCGGCTGGAAGCGCTGCTGCCCGGCGGTCCCGATCACGACCTGGTGGCATGGCTGGTGCGCAGCCATGCGCCGCAACCATTCGACGTGCAGCTCGCGCTGCAGGTTGCCGAGCAGCCAGCCACGCGCCTGGGCGGCGGCGCCCGCTTGGGCTGGACTGCGTGGCTGGCCGGTGGTGCTGCCGCGCAGCCCGCACCGGTGCGGCTGTCGCTGCGTGCCTGCGCCGATGCTGCCGGCGCCAGCGCGCTTTCATGATCCGAGACAAGCATGGACATCGATATCCGCACACTGCTGAGCCGGCTCAATCCGGAATGCCGCCAGGCGATGGAGGCCGCGGCGCAGCTCTGCGTGCGCCACACCCACTACAACGTCGATGTCGAGCACCTCTTGGTGCAACTGCTGGAGGCCGAAGCGCGCGACCTGCACGTCATCCTCGAGCACTTCGGCATTGGGCGCGAGACGCTGCTGGCGCAGCTGCACAAGGCCATCGACGGCTTCAAGCGCGGCAATGGCCGCACCCCGGCGCTGTCGCCTAACTTCTCGCCGCTGTTCCAGGAGGCCTGGCTGCTCAGCTCGATGCTGCTGGGCGAGCAGCAGGTGCGCACCGGCACGCTGGTGCTGGCGCTGCTTGAAGTGGAAAGCCTGCGCGGCTTGCTGCTGGAATCGGCGCCGGCCCTGCTGAAAATCCCACGCGCGGCGCTGCGCGAGGCGCTGCCCGCGCTGCTCGGTGCCGGCGCCGGCGTGCCGGCCGATGGCCCCGGACGCGCCATGCCGGCGATGCCGCAGGCCAGCGCCGGCGGCGCACAGAAGTCCGCGCTGAACCAATTCACGATCGACCTGACGGCGCTGGCGCGTGAAGGCGCGATCGACCCGGTGCGCGGGCGCGACGGCGAAATCCGCCAGCTTGTGGACGTACTGCTGCGCCGCCGCCAGAACAACCCCATCCTGACCGGCGAGGCCGGCGTCGGCAAGACCGCGGTGGTGGAAGGCTTTGCCCAGCGCATCGTGGCCGGCGACGTGCCACCGGCGCTGCGCAATGTCTCGGTGCGCTCGCTCGATCTGGCCCTGCTGCAGGCCGGCGCCGGCGTCAAGGGCGAGTTCGAGAACCGGCTCAAGTCGGTGATCGCCGAGGTCGCAGCCTCGCCGGTGCCGGTGATCCTGTTCATCGACGAGGCCCACCAGCTGATCGGCGCGGGGGGCAGCGAAGGGCAGGGCGATGCCGCCAACCTGCTCAAGCCGGCGCTGGCACGCGGCGAGCTGCGCACCATCGCCGCAACCACCTGGGCCGAGTACAAGAAGTACATCGAGCGCGACCCGGCACTGGCGCGCCGCTTCCAGATCGTGAAGGTGGAGGAGCCTAGCGAGCCGGTGGCTGTGGAGATGCTGCGCGGCATGGTGAAGAAGCTGGAAGCGCACCATGGCGTGGAGATCCTCGACGATGCCGTGCGCGATGCGGTCAAGCTGTCGCACCGCTATGTGTCAGGACGCCAGCTGCCGGACAAGGCGATCAGCGTGCTCGATACCGCCTGCGCGCGCGTGGCGATCGCGCAGAACGGCGTGCCGGCAGAGATTGAATCGCTTGGGCGCACCATCGAAAACACCGAGAACCAGTTGCGCATCCTGCGTCACGAGGCGGCCACCGGCGCCAGCCGCGCCGACGAGATCGCCGCCGCCACGCGACAGCTCGAGGAGGCGCGCAGCCAGCATGCGCGCCTGTCCGACAAGCTGGTGGTGGAAAAGCGCGTAGTCGACGAGATCCTGGCGTGGCGGCGCAGGATTGCCGCTTACCTGGCCGGCCAGGTGGATAGCGAAGCCGGCGCGGATGCGGAGGACAGCGACGACAGCGCCGAATCGCTAAGCGCCAACCTGACGCGGCTTGAAAAGGGCCTGGAGGCGGTGCAGTGCGACGAGCCGATGGTGCCGGTGTGCGTCAGTTCGGCGGCGGTGGCCGAGGTCATCTCGAGCTGGACCGGCATCCCGGTGGGCCGCATGCTGGCCGACGAGCTCCACACCGTGCTCCACCTGCACGACAAGCTGGCCGAGCGGGTGGTCGGCCAGGACGAGGCGCTCGACGCGATCGCGCGGCGCATCCGCACCTTCCGCGCCGACCTAGACGACCCCGGCAAGCCGGTGGGCGTGTTCCTGCTGGTTGGCCCGAGCGGCGTTGGCAAGACCGAGACCGCCTGCGCGCTGGCCGACCTGCTGTACGGCGGCGAGCGCAACATGATTACCGTCAACATGTCGGAATTCCAGGAGGCGCACAGCGTGTCGGGGCTCAAGGGCGCGCCGCCGGGCTATGTCGGCTACGGGCGTGGCGGCGTGCTGACCGAAGCGGTACGGCGGCGCCCCTATAGCGTGGTGCTGCTCGACGAAATGGAGAAGGCGCACCCCGACGTGCTGGAGTTGTTCTTCCAGGTGTTCGACAAGGGCATGATGGAAGACGGCGAAGGGGTGCCGATCGACTTCCGCAACACGGTCATCCTGCTGACCTCGAACGCGGCCCAGGACGTCATCACCGAAGCCTCGCACGGCGGCCGGCGCCCGCCCCCGGAAGAACTGGTCGAGCGCCTGCGCCCGGCGCTGCTGCAGCGCTTCAGCCCGGCCTTCCTGGCGCGCATGGTGCTGGTGCCGTACTACCACCTGGGCGATGCGCAGATCACCGCCATCGTCGACCTCAAGCTGGGCCGGATGGCGCAGCGCTTCGAGCGCAACCACAACGCCCGCCTGACCTGGGACGATGCGTTGGCGCGCGCCATCGTGCAGCGCTGCAGCGAGGTCGACAGCGGCGCGCGCAATGTCGACCATATCCTGACCCAGTCGGTGCTGCCGGAACTCGCGCATCAGGTGCTGGAGCGCATGTCGATCGCCGAGCCGTTCGGCGGCGTGCATCTCTCGCTTGACGCGCAGGGCGGCCTGGACTTCCGTTTCCTGCCGCCGGCGGAGGCCTGAGGCCATGATTCCGGCGACCTCCACCCAGTCCGACAGCTTCGCCACAGTCACCACGCCGTTTGGCGACAACGTGTTGCTGCTCGACGGGTTTGCCGGGCGCGAGGCGCTTTCCGAGCCGTTTTCCTTCCAGCTGCGCATGCGCTCGGCGGACAAGGCGCTCGATGGCAGCCGCATCGTTGGCCAGAAGGTCACTGTCAGGCTGCAGCGGCCGGGCGGCTTCTTGCGCTGTTTCAACGGCATCGTGACGCGCTTCGCCCATACCGGCGCCGACCCCAGCCATGCGTTCTACAGCGCCGAGCTGGCGCCGCGCCTATGGCTGCTGACGCTGGCGCGCGACCGCAGGATCTTCCAGAACCAGAGCGCGCTCGACATCATCCGCAGCGTGCTGGGCGAGTTCGAGGTAGCGTTCGACGCGCGCGTCACCGCTTCGCGCTACCCGGTGCGCGAGTACTGCGTGCAGTACGACGAAAGTCCCCTGCAGTTCATCGCGCGGCTGATGGAGGAAGAGGGCATCTTCTACTACTTCACCTTCGCCGACGGCGCACACACGATGGTGCTGGGCGACAGTCCCTCGGCCCACGCCGCGCTGCCCCACGAGGCCGAGCTGTGGGGCGGGCAGCCGGGCGAGCAGGCGGCGGGCCTGCCGATGCTGGCGGCCTTTCGCATGGAACAGGGACTCGGCCCGGCCAGCCACGTGCTGGCCGACTACGACTACGTGCAGGCGCAGACCAGCCAGGGCAGCGCGCAGCCGGCCTCGAGCGCACCCGGCGCGCGCCAGTACATTTTCCCGGGGCGGCACAAGGATGCCTCGGACGCCGCGCGCAAGGCGGCGGTACGGGTGGCCGCACAGCAGGTCGAGGCCCGCTGCGGCAGCGGCGAGAGCAACTGCCACGGCCTTGCCGCGGGCGGCACCTTTACCCTTGGCGGCCACGTCAACGCGGCGCTGAACGCCGAGTACGTGGTGCGTGCGGTCGAGCACTCGGTGGCCGGCAGCCACTATGCCAACAGCTTCACGGTGTTCCCGCTGGCGGTGCCATTCCGCGCGCCGTTGGTGACGCCGCGTCCGCTGGTGGCCGGCACCCATACCGCAACCGTGGTCGGCTCGCAGGGCGAGGAAATCTGGACGGACCAGCACGGCCGCATCAAGCTCAAGTTCCACTGGGACCAGGCTCCCGGCGCCGACCAGGACAGCTCGTGCTGGGTCCGGGTGGCGCAGGGCATGGCCGGCCATGGCTGGGGCCAACTGTTCCTGCCACGCGTGGGACAGGAGGTGGTGGTCAGCTACGTCGACGGCGACCCCGACCGGCCGCTGGTGACGGGCAGCGTCTACAACGGCCAGGTGACGCCGCCGGTGACGTTGCCCTCGATGCAGACCCAGAGCGTGATCCGCTCGCGCACCTCCAAGAACGGCAGCGCCGGCAACGAGCTGCGCATGGAGGACAAGGCCGGCGCCGAGGAGCTCTACCTGCACGCGCAGCGCGACATGAACGTGGCGGTGGAAAACAAGCTGTCCACCACCGTGGTCGGCGCCGGCGAGTCCCATGTTGTACAGAAGGGCGACCGGCTGGTCGAGGTGCAGTCGGGCAACGAAACCCACAAGGTGAGCGGCACCCGCAGTCTTGAGGTAGGCGGTGATGAGACCCGCACGAACGGCGCCGCCTTCACCCAGGAGGTCAGCGGAACCTACACGCTCAAGGTGTCGGGCGACCTGGTGATCGATGTGACGGGCGCCATCACCATCAAGTCGGCAGGCTCGGTGGCGCTCGAGGCCGGCACCTCGCTGAGCAACAAGGCGGGCACCACCCTGGCAAACAAGGCGGGTACCACGCTGAGCGGCGAGGGCATGACCGTGCAGCAGAAGGCATCGGCCTCGCACACGGTGGAAAGCGGCGGCATGCTCGAGCTCAAGGGCGCCATGGTGAAACTGAACTGAAGCCGCCGATGCACGCCACCGCCCCCCTGGACACTGCCGCTAACGCCAACGCCGCGCCCACCGACACGCAAGTCGTCGAGGAACGCGACGCCGCGGGCCGGCTGCTGTCGCGCTGTGGCCTGGCCGGCGGGCTGCCGCAAGGCCGCATGGAGCGCTTCGCCCCGCACGGTACGCTGTTGCTGGAGGCGGACTATGTGGCAGGCAAGCTGTCGGGCTGGCTGCGCAGCTATGACGCCGCCGGCGAGCCGGTGCTGGCTTCGCACTATGCCGGCGGCCTGCGCCACGGTCCCAGCCAAAGCTACCAGCAGGGCCGCCTGGCTTGCCGCGAGCACTACGTGAACGGCGTGCTCGAAGGCGAGCGCAACTGCTATGGGCCTGCGGGCGAGCTGGTGGCGCAGGCAGTGTTTCGCCAGGGCCTGCTCGAAGGCGAAGCGATCTGGCTGCACGAAGGCGTGGTGGTGCGGCGCAGCCGCTTCCGTGCCGGCAAGCTGGACGGCGAGACCCGCAGCTATGCGGCGGACGGGACCCTGACGCTGTCCGAGCCCTTTCGCGCCGACCTGCTGCATGGCACCGCACGCCGCTTCGACGAGGCCGGCCGTGTCAGCTGGCAGCGCGACTACATGGAAGGCAAGCCGCGCGGCGAATGGCGCGCTGCGGCCGCGACCGACAACGGCGCCGCCGCGCCGAGTTTTTCCCGGCGCCTCGAGCGCTGGGTCAGGGGCTGAAACGATGGGCATCCAGGTCAATACCGGCACCACCATGCAGTGCAGCTTTGGCGCGGCGCCGTCGACGTTGTGCGTGCTGCCGGTCAATCGCGTCATGGCCGGCGCGCCGGCGGCCAACGTGATGGACAACAAGCCGATCGTCAATATTCCGCCATTCGGCAGCTGCAACTCGATGGCCAATCCCGTGGTGGCGGCAGCCACCGCGGCAGCGTTGGGCGCGCTCACGCCGATGCCCTGCGTGCCGGTGACCACCGCACCCTGGATTCCGGGCTCGCCCACCGTGCTGATCGGCGGCATGCCTGCCCTGCAGAACACATCCAAGCTGATGTGTGCCTGGGGGGGCGTGATCCAGATCGTGGCGCCGGGCCAGACCACCGTGATGACTGCCTGAAACCAATATGACCTACGTCTTTTCCATGACTTCGCGGATGGTAGCCATCGCCGTGAGCTGCGCGGTGGTGCTGTGCGTGCTGTTGTTCCTGATGGGTATCGAGATCGGCGCCCGCCTGGCGCATCCGGCCGCCGGCCCCGTGCTGATGCCGGGGCAGACACCGGCGCCGGAGCCAGGCCAGATGCCCGTGCAGGCTCAGCCCGCCGCGCCCGGGGCCGTCGCCGAGGTGGCGACCGAAGTGCCGACCGATGTGGCAGCTATTGCCAGCCCCCCCAAGATTCAATGAAACCGAACGGATTTCGCCCCATGTCATTTGCTGACTTTCCCGTTGCGCCGAGCTTGTCAGGCGCAGTCTCTTCCCGCCTGAGCCGCGCCGCCGCGAGGCTGCGCGCCCCGCTGGCCTGCATGCTGGCCGCAGTGGCGGTCGGCCTGCCGGTAGCGGTCGGGGCAGCCGGCACGCCGGGTGCCGCCCGTGCGCTGCCGGCCAGCGCGTCGGCCAGCGCGTCGGCCACCACGCCGGCCCCCGCCGCGTCGCCGGTGGTGACCTCCACCGGCCTGGTGCAGATGCCTGACGGCCGCCTGCTGGCGCCGGAGTTCGCCCGCATCTACGAGCGTGGCGAACTGGTGGTGGCGGTGCTCAAGGTCGACCAGCCGCCCTTCTTCCAGGAGCGCAACGGCCAGCTGGTCGGGCTCGATATCGACCTGGCCCGTGAACTGGCCCAGAAGCTGAACGTCCGGCTGCGCTTTAACCGCGATGCCACCACGTTCGACGGTGTGGTCAGCCTGCTGGCGCAGGGCAAGGCCGATATGGCCGTCAGCAAGCTGTCGCGCACGCTGCCACGCACCCAGATCATCAGCTTCAGTTCGCCCTATCTGCGCCTGAACCGCGCACTGCTGCTCAACCGCGTCAAATTCGCCCAGCTGGCGCGCGGCCGGCCGGTGCCCGACGTCATCCGCGCCTATGACAGCTCGATCGGCGTAGTCGGCAATTCCTCCTACTCCGAGTACGTGATGAGCAATTTTCCCAAGGCCTATGTCACCCGTTACCCGACCTGGGACAGCGCGCTCAAGGCGCTCGACGCCGGCCAGGTGACCGCGGTCTACCGCGACGAGTTCGAGGTCAAGCGCGTGCTCAAGGCCGACCCGACCGCGGCGCTGCGCCTGCGCGTGGTGACCCTGCACGACCTCGAGGACACCCTCGGCATTGCCGTTAACGTGTCTGCGCCGGCGCTGCTGGCCTTTGTCAACCAGTTCCTGGCGGAGCGGCCCAAGCACCTCGAAGTGGCTGATGTGCTGGCAGCCGCCGCTCAGTAAGCACCAGGAGAAAAACCAAGATGAACGCGACCAAGCTATATGCCTTTGCCCTCAACCCGTGGGTCGTGATCGGGAGCCTGACGCTGGGCGGTGCCATGGGCCTCATGTGGCCCGCGATGGCGCAGCCGCTCGGCGTGGTGGGTGATCTCTATGTGGATCTGCTCAAGATGACCACGCTGCCTTTCATGGTGTCGGCGGTGATCTTCAGCCTGCAGCGCCTGTTCCGCGACGGCGGCGCTTCGCGCCTGCTGATCCGGGTGGTGACGGTGTTCGTCGGCGCCTCGGTGCTGGTGGCGCTGGTGGCCGCGGTGGTGCTGATGCTGCTGAGCCCGGGCACCAACCTGTCCGCCGCCACCATGCAGACGTTTGGCGCCATGGTCGGCCATGACAGCAATTCCAGCGATACCGTCATGAACCTGTACGGTGCCGACATCCCGGAGAAGTCGCTGCGGTTTTCCGATGTGCTGACCAGCCTGATCCCGACCAATATCTTCGCCGCGCTGGCCAACGGTGACGCGCTCAAGGCGCTGGTGTTCGCGCTGCTGTTCGGGCTGGCGGTGGGACGCGTGCCGGAACGCATTTCTATTGGCCTGAGCCTGTCGCTGGAGACGATCTATCACGCCTGCCAGAAGCTGATGCACTGGCTCAGCTACCCCCTGCCGGTGATCCTGTTCTGCATGAGCGCGGCCCAGCTCGGCAAGTCCGGCTTCGAGCCGCTGCAGGCTATGCTGCAGTTCGTCATTGCCTTCTTCGTGGCCTCGGTGCTGCTGCTGGCGCTGGCGGTGGCCATCATCTGGAAGCGTTCCAACCAGAGCCTGAGCGAGACCCTGAACGCGCTGCGCGCGCCATTTGCGCTGGCCCTGGCCACGCGCAACAGCGCTGCCTGCATGCCTAGCATGATCGAAAGCCTGGTCGACAGGCTGGGGTTTGCGCGCGCGCGCGTGGAACTGCTGGTGCCGCTGGCGGTGTCGCTGCTGCGCGTGGGCCCGATGGTCTACTACGTGTGCGCCACGCTGTTCATCGCCCAGCTCTACGGGCGCGCACTCGGCCCGGTCGAGATCGCCACGGTGGTGATGGCCTCGGTGCTGGCGGGCTTTGCCTCGGCTGGCATGACGGGCCTGGTCACGGTGTCGCTGGTCGGCATGACCTGCGCCTACCTCGGCCTGCCGTTCGAGGCGGCCTTCATTCTGTTCCTGGCGGTCGATCCCGTCTGCGACATGCTGCGCACGCTGATCCTGGTGATCGGCAACGCCGCCGCAGTCTCGGTGATCTGCCCGCGTCCTCTCAAAATCTAACAGCAAGCGGCGCGTCATGGCGATGATCGGCATTCTGGGCGGCATGGGGCCGCTGGCGACGGTGGATTTCATGGACCGTGTGGTCCGGCTGACGGATGCCTCCTGCGACCAGGAGCACCTGCCCATGGTGGTGGCGCACCTGCCGCACACGCCGGATCGCTCGCGATCGATCCTGGCTGGCGACGGGGCGCCGCTGCCGCACCTGCTGGCGGGAATCGACCTGCTCAACCGCAACCAGGTCGGGCTGGTGGTGATTCCGTGCAATTCCTCGCATCACTGGTACCGCCAGTTGCGCGAGCGCAGCAGCGCGCCGATCCTGCATATCGCCAGCACCTGCGTGGCGGCGCTGCCGCACGGCACCCGCCGCGTGGCGGTGCTGGCCACGCGCGGCGCGCTGGCTTCGCGCATCTACCAGGACGCGCTGGCCGAGCGCGACATCCAGCCGGTGGTGCCGGACGAAGCCGTGCAGGCCCAGGTCGACACCTGCATCCGCGCGGTCAAGGCCGGCGCGCTCGAGGCCGCCGGCGAAGCCCTGCAGGCTGCGCTGGCGCCCCTTGCCGCGCGCAATATTGACGTGGCCATCATGGGTTGCACCGAAATCCCGGTAGCGCTGCGCCAGCTCGGCCTGGCGCCGCTGACGATGATCGACAGCACCCTCGAACTGGCGCGCGCCACCGTGGCCTTCGCCATGGAGCGCGGCTGGAACAAGGCCCAATGAAAGCCCTGCGCTGGCTCTCCAACTCCTTTCCGGGCCTGCTGCTGTGCCTGGTGGCCGGCGCTGGCGCGGGCATGGTGATGCCTCCACTCGGCACGCTGGCATGGCTGTTCGGGCAGCTCTACCTGTCGGTGGTCAACATGGCGTCGGTGCCGCTGCTGGTGGTGGCCACGTTCTTTGGCCTGCGCCAGGTGCTGACGCTGCCGCGGCCGGGCCTGCGCACCGGCACCCTGCTCGGGGTTGGCGTGGCGCTGCTGGCCCTGTGCGCGGTGGCAGGCACGCTGGCCGGCGTGCTGATGGCGCCCGGTGCCGGGCTGACGCAAAGCGCCGGGGGCGAACTGGGCCAGCTGATCCTGAAGCGCGTGGCCGACGGCGGCGAGGTCCGCATGGACCTGGCCGGGCGGGGCGCGGACGACAGCACGGCAGCCATTGCGGGGGTGCCGGTGGCGGAGCTGGAAGACATCGTGCCCGACAACTTCTATCGCGCGCTGGCGCAGGGCCACACGCTCGGCATCCTGACCGGCACCATCCTGTTCGGCCTGGCGTTCGCGGCCCTGTCGCGCGAGCAGACCAGCATGCTCAGCAACGTGTTCGAGGGCATCTACCGCACTTTTGAAAGCATCATCGCCCACGCCAACCTGCTGCTGCCGGTATTGGCGTTCGGGCTGGCTGCGCACCTGGCCATGCACACCGATTCCGCCACGGTACAGGCGATGGCAGGGGTGCTGTCCAGCTTTACGGCGCTGTGCCTGCTGCTGAGCGTGGCCGCGGCGCTGGCCATCGCGCGCTGCGCGCGGCTGCCGCTGGCGCAGGTGATGACCGAGCTGAAGGGGCCGATGATGGTCGGCCTGGCTTCGGGCAGCGCGACGGCGCCGATCCCGCATGCGATCGAGGTGATGAGCACGCGCCTGGGCTTTCCGCGCGGGCTGGTGGAACTGACGATGCCGTTCGGCTCGGTCTTCCTGCGCGCCGGCTCGGCGCTGTATTTCGGGCTGGTGGCGGTGTTCGTGGCCAACCTGTACGGGCGCCCGGTCGGTGCCGGCGAACTGGCCTGGATTGCCGGCGCCGCCACCGTCGCGGCCTGCCTGTCGGCCGGGCAGAACGGCGTCGGCACGGTGGCGTACTCCGGTGTGGTGCTGTCCGGCCTGCAATTGCCGATGGAAGCCGCCGGCGTGCTGCTGCTGGCGGTGGACCCGATCTGCGACGGTCCGCGCAACGCGCTCAGCCTGATCTGGACCTGCGCAGTCGTGGCGCTGGTGTCGGTGGGCCTGCCCAGCGAACGCCCGGCGCCGCAGTCGGTGCAGATGGAGGAGCGCGGCGGTGTGGTGCTGCGGCTGGTGTTTACGCGCGCGCAAATGATGCTGCTCGGCGCCTGCGGGCTGGCCGCGGCGGCGCTGATCGTGCTGATGGGAATCGGGGTGGGCGCCAAATGATGGCCGTCCGCCGACAGTCTGGAGACATGCAATGAAGGTAGTGTCGATCTGGCGTGGCAGCGCGGGTCGGGCCGGTGCGCTGCTGCTGGCAGGCACGCTGGCGGCTTCGACAGTGCTGCTGGGTGGCTGCTCGGCGCCGTCGTTCCTGGGTTTCAAGGGCGACCGCGTCAAGTGGAAGCAGGTCGTCCTGAATGCTGCCGACGACGCCAACGGCAACAGCCCGGTGGCGGTCGACGTGGTGCTGGTCAGCGACGAGGCGCTGCAGGGCCGGCTGGTCGAACTGCCCGCCTCTAAATGGTTCGCGGGCCGGACCGACCTCAGCAATACCTATCCTGGAAGCCTGCGCTTCCGTAGCTGGGAACTGGTGCCGGGACAGCGCCTGGAAGTCCCGCCTCAGGAATTCGAAGGCCCGCGCGTGACGGCCGTCTTCGTGTTTGCCAACTACCCGGAACCGGGCGCGCATCGCGTCCGGATCGATCAATTCAGCGGCACGCTGGCAGTCCAGCTCAGCAGCAGTGCCGTCAGCGTCTCGACAAGCAAATGAGTGTTCTGCAATCTTCTTCCCGGGGCCGGCATCGCGCCGCGGCCGTGGCAGCCCTGACAGCCGCTGGAGCCATCCATGCGTGACAACCTGACACTGGTTGACCGTGTCGAATGGCACGAAGGCATGCTGCTGGCACCGCAGCATTTCCAGTTGCTGGGGGCACGCCTCGATTCGCTGGTGGCCTGGCAGACGCTGGCAGCGGCCCCGTTCAGCTGGGGGGTCCGGCGCCTGGTGTTCGACACCGGCCTGCTGCCGGTGGGCATCGTGCGCGTGCTGCAGCTCGACGCGGTGATGCCGGACGGCACCGCGGTCTCCTACAGCGGCGACGATGAGCGGCTGGGGCCGCTGGAGCTGTCGCTGGCACCGTTTGCCGAACAGCTCGCCGCCGGCACGGTCGATATCCACCTGGTGCTGCCGGTGGCGGGGACCATGCGGCGCGATGCGCAGGTCCGGCGCTTCCGCTCGGTGCTCGGGGCCCCGGTCGAGGACGAGGTGTCGCAGGCACCGCCGGCGGACATCGCACGGCTGGTGCCCAACCTTGCCCTCAGTGCCGGCGCGCAGCCATCCTCGCTCTATGTGTCGCTGTGCCTGGGCACGGCCTACAAGGACAACGAAGTGGTGCGGCTGGGCGAGCGCCTGCCGCCGCTGCTCGAGGTGGGTCGCGACACCCCGCTGTGGACGGCGGTGGCGTCGATGCTCGGGCAGTTGCGCAGCAAGGCCGCATTCGTCGCCAAGCAGACCGCGGTGCCATCCTCCAAGGCCGACGACCGCCTGACCCAGCTCGAGCTCAGGGACCGGCTGCGCTGCCTGCTGACCGACCTGCCGCTGGTCGAGGCGGTGCTGCGCACGCCCCACCTGCATCCGCTGGCCCTGTACCTGGCGCTGGCCTCGCTGCTGGGGTCGCTCAGCATGCTGCGCCCGGGCGCGCTGCCGCCGGTGCCGCACGATTACGACCACGCCGACCCGATGAGCGCGTTCGCGCCGCTGCTGCGCGCGGTGCGCGAGTCGCTGGCAGAGGTCAGCGAGGCCTACCGCGAGCACAAGTTCGAGTTCCGCCACGGCGCCTTCGAGATCGCGCTGCAACCGGACTGGATCGGCGAACACCTGGTGGTGGGGCTGCGCGGGCAGTCCGAGCGCGATCTGCGCGCATGGATGGATGGCGCCATGGTGGGCTCGCAGTCGGCCTACCCGTCGCTGCGCGCGCACCGCGTGCTCGGCGCCGCGCGCCGCGTCGTCGAGCATGCCGACGAGCTCGGCGTGCGCGCCGGCTCCGGCTATGTGTTGTTCGAGATCGAGGCCGATCCGGCGCTGATCCACGGCAACGAGGCCATGGTGATCGGCAATCCGAACGAGGGCGCCAGCGCGCAGCGGCCGCAGGAAGTCCTGCTGTTCGTCAAGGGATGACAGACCACATGAACGCAATCTGAACATGGCACGCTATCGACCCGAAGCCGAGGACGACGACCTCGCCGGCGAGCAGTTCCGCGCCTTCCTGGACGAACTGGTCAATGCCCAGGTGCGCTTGTCCGAGAGCGCCGATGCCACGCCCGAGGCGGTGGCGCAGGGCATGAGCCGCCACCTGCTGAACCTGCTGGAGCTGCAGACCCTGCAGTCGCGCCGCGACAGCACGCGCTTCGAGATGGAGGACGTCGCCGACGCCCGCTACCTGAAGGCGGTGCTGGCCGACGAGATCCTGCTCAACACCGAGTGGGCGGGACAGGCGCAGTGGCATGCCCACCTGCTGGAATCCACGCTGTTCCGCACCAATATCGCCGGCGACGAAGTGTTCCGCCGCATCGAGCAATTGCTGCTGGATCGCGAGCCATCGCGCCGGAAACTTGCCCGGCTGTACCTGTTTGCGCTGGCGCTGGGCTTCCAGGGGCGCTTTCGCGGCGCCGATGCCGACGCGCGCCTGCGCAGCCTGCGCGAGGAGCTGTATGAGTTTGTCTACCAGCGCCGTCCCGACATGAGCGGGCGCGACCGCGTGGTCAGCGAGGCGGCGTACGCGCACACGCTGTCGCATATCGCGCCGCGCAAGCTGCCCACCATGACCCGCTGGACCGTGGTGTTCGCACTCAGCCTGGTCAGCGTGCTGGCCCTGTCCGAGGTGCTGTGGCTGTGGCAGTCGTGGCCGCTGCGCCAGGCGTTGCGCGCCGATACGGTGGTGGGAGCCAATCCATGAGCCGCATCCAAGCAGAAGCTGGCAAGGGAGCCATGGCATGCTGACCAGCAATCTCTTCCTGCTCTCGATCGGCGTGCTGACGCTGGTCGCATTCGCCGTGCTCGGCCTGGTGCTGTACTACGCGGCACAGGGCGGGCGCGCCAAGCCCGCCGGCGAGCGCAAGATCGTGCGGTTGCGCACCGATACGCTGCGCGCGGCGTTTCGCCAGGCGATCGAGCTGATCGAGGGGAATCTCGCCTCGCGCGCGGAGCGCTACAACATCCCCTGGATCATGGTGCTCAACGAGGGCGACGACGCCCGGCCGCTGCCGATCGCCCAATCGGGCGTGTCCAGCGCGCTTGGCACCGACGCCGCCAACGCGGCCGCCACCCAGGGCATCTCGTGGCACTTCTTCGACCGGGGCGTGGTGATCGACATCAACGCCGGCTACCTCGGTTCGCCCGATGACGATGGCGATGAAAAGCCCTGGGACGAGTTCCTCGGGCTGTGCCGCAACTACCGTCCGCAGCGTCCCTTCGACAGCGTGGTGGTGACGGTGCCGGTGGCGAAGCTGCTGGCGGATGACACCGACGCCCAGCTCGAACTGGTGCGGCGCGCCAAGCTCGTGCACCGGCGCCTGTGGCTGGCGCAGAACCGCTTCGCGGTGCGCTTCGCCGTCTACGTGGTGGTGACCGGCGCCGAAGCGCTGCCGGGCTTCGCCCAGTTCGCGCGGGACCTGCCCGAGCCGATGCGAGCCAGCATGCTGGGCTGGTCCTCGCCTTACGACCTGTCCGCCACCTACCATTCGGACTGGGTCGAGGCTGCCATGTCGGCGATCGTGCGCAGCGTGTCCGACAGCACCGCCGAGCTGCTGGCAGCGGCGCCGCCCGACCTCGACGCGCGCCAGCTGCTGCTGTTGCCGGCCCGCATCGAGGCGATGCGCGCGCAGCTGCAGCGCTATATCGACGAGTTGCTGCGCCCGAGCGCCTATCACGAGCCGTTCTTCTTCCGCGGCGTCTACCTGACCGGCGACAGCGGCGAGCTGGCGGCGCAGGGCCTGAGCGATGCGCCGCGGAGTGAGCCGGCGCCGGAACGCGAAGACAGCGGGAGCCTGCCGGAGCGCATCGAGCCGGTGCTGGATGCCGGCGACAGCGTTGTCGGCAACGCCGGCGGCACGCGCCTGACCGAGCTGATGCTGCAGCCGGCCTTCCTGCGCGACCTGTTCGACAAGAAGATCTTCCTGGAATACGGCCTGACCCGGCCTTCGCGCTCGCAGCACCTGGCCCGTCCGCTGGTGCACCGCGCGCTGCGCTGGGGCGGCGTGGCGCTGGTGGGGGTATGGGGTGTCGGCCTGGCGGTGGACGCCTGGCAGCTCGGGCAACGCAAGGCGGAACTGCTGGCAGCGCTGGATGGGCTGCGCACTGCCGGCCAGCAGCGCGCGCAGGCGGCGCAGGCCGGCCAGGACCTCCCGCCCGAGTGGTACCGGCGCCAGACGCTCGGCCTGATCGACATGAACCAGCGCCTGCTGGCGCAGTCGACCTGGTCCGTATTCATGCCGGGTTCCTGGAGCCTGTTCGACGATCTGGACGGGCGCGTGCGCGAGCACTTCCAGCGCGACTTCGGCAAGGTGGCACTGCCCACGATCCACCGCGAGCTGCTGGCGCGCGTCAGCCAGCTCACCGGTGTCGCGCGCGACCCCAGCACCGGCGAGCTGGTGATCGGCGACGACTGCGCGGCGCCCGCGGGCGCGCGCGGTGATGCGGGCAGTGGCGCGGGTGGCGCGGGCCGTCCGCGCAGCCTGGCGATCGAAGACCTGACCGAGATGCGCGCGCTGCAGCAGTATGTGGCGGCGGTCGACCAGTTCGAAGCCGCGCTGTCGGCGCTGCAGCGTCTGGAACGCGGCGGTGAAGGGCGCAGCGAGGCGCTGCGCACGGTGGTGCGCTATGCGCTGGGCGCGGAGCTGCATGGGGACGTCTCCGGCACCTTGTCATATTTCCGCACCGACGGCGGCGCCGGGCGCGGCGCGCAGGCCATGACCGGCAGCGCGCCCGCGGTAGGCCCGGCGCAGGTGCTGCAGCCGCTGCGCTGCAGCTACGACAAGGGCGCGCGCCAGCTCGAGGCGCGCCTGTTCAGCGACAACGCGCTGCTGGTGGCAGAACGATCGGTCCGGGGCGGCCTGGAGGCGCTGGGCGGCGCCGGCACGGACTTCAGCCATGTGCTGGCCGACTATCGCGAGATCGTGGCGGGCATCGGCACGCAACAGGAGCTGCTCGCGGGCGGCAAGGCCGGCTGGCTGCGCCAGCCGCAGTTCGCGCCCGGCCAGGCCTACGAACGCCTGCTGGCACAGGCCGCGCGCAGCCGCCTGCTGGGCGAGGACCTGGTGGCGCGCCAGCGCGAGCGCGCGCGGGACGGCTTCGCGGCGCTGCGCGAGGAACTGGCGCAGCGCTTCAGCGGCCCCGAGCCGGGCATCGTCTGGCAGGACAAGGAGGGCCGCTACACGGTGGCGCCCGAACGGCTGGCGCTGCGCGACCGCCTGGCCGCGCTGGTCAACCAGCCCTTCATGGCCGCGCCGCGCGACCTGCCGCTGCCCGCGCTCAGCGCGGGCACGGTGGTGAACTGGGACCGCCAGCAGCTCGACCAGGCGATGGCCCTGGCCGAGACCCGCAAGCGCTTCGTGGGCGAGGGCCTGGCCGACCTGCCGGGCGCCTCGCGCGATACGGTGGCCCGCACCATCGACGCGCAGTTCGCCCGGCTGGTGATGGACCAGGTAGCGGCCGCCGCGGTGGTCGCGCCGGCCGGCGCCGGGGGCAGCACTGGCAGCACTGGCAGCGACAGCGCCGCCTTCGAGGCCGCGCTGGGCCGGCTGGCGAAGATCAAGGCCGCGCTGGCCGAGATGCACGCCACGGCGCGCGTGGAGGATCTCGATTCGCTGGTCTCGCGCGATGCGCTGGCGCACCTGCGCGCGGTCGACGAGGCACTGCAACAGTCCGAGCTCTATGCAATCCGCCAGTCCGGCGGCGATGCCCGCGGCCGGTCGCCGATGCTGGCGGCATTCGGCCTGAGCGACGCGGCCGGGCTCGGCCCCTACCTGGACCAGCAGTCGGGGCGCGCACTGGCGCTGGGGCGCGAGGCCTCGGTCTACCTGGGCGTGCTCAACTCGGGCGATGCCGCTTCGCCGCTGGCGCAGCGCTGGCTGGCTATCACGCGCGACCTCGAGCGCTACCGGCTGAAGAACCCGAACAGCCATCTGCTGATGCTTGAGCAGTTCATCCAGGGAATGGCCGCCGATGGCGGCCGCGGGGGCTGCTTTGCCCGCTTCGCCAGCCGCCTGCCGCGCGGTGCCGACGACTACTTCGCCACGCTCCAGGCTCGCGTCTACGAGGGCTTGCTGGCGCGCTGCGCGCAGGGGTACTTCGCCGAGCTGCAGCGCCAGTGGGACGGCTTCTCCGCGACCTTCAACGAACGCGTGGCGGGGCACGCGCCCTTTGGCGCGGCCGTGCAGGGCGGGGCCAGCCCGGCCGAGCAAACCATGGCGGACTACGGCGAGCTCGGTCGCGTGCTCAAGCGCTACGAGCAGGTCTCGGCGGTCTATCGCGAGCCACGCGGCGACGGGCCGCTCAAGGGCGTGTCCGCAGGCATGCCAGTGCACCAGTTCATCGACAACTTCGAGCAGGTCAGGACGCTGCTTTCACCGCTGTATCCGGTGGATGACAGCACGCCCGGCGGCTACGACGTCAACGTCGACTTCCGTGTCAATCGCGGTGCCGAACTGGCCGGCAACCAGATCATCGACTGGAGCCTGAGCATCGGCGCGCAGAGCCTGTCTCAGCAGGAGGCACCGCGCTCTCTGCGCTGGGAGTACGGCATGCCGGTGATGCTGACACTGCGCTTCGCCAAGGATTCGCCGCTGCAGGCCACGGCGGACCCGCGCCAGCGCGCGCTGTCCACCGACGGCAGGTCGATGACCTGGCGCTTTGCCGATCCCTGGGCGCTTATTTCGTTTATCGGGCGCCAGCGCGTGGCGGATCCTTCGCTGCGCGCCGAGGGTGCCGCGTCGCTGCTGCGCTTCGATTTCCCGCTGGCGTCGGCCACGCCGGCAGATCTGAGCGCCGTGCCGAAGCAGGGGCAGGGCCGCGTGTTCCTGCGCATGGCACTGACCCCGGCCGGCAAGAAGACGCCGCTGCCGTGGCCGCGCAGCTTCCCGACCAAAGCTCCCGACTGGACCCCGCTGTGAGATCGCTATGACCATGAGACCGCCGAATCTTGCCGAGGCCGCGGGCATGCCGCCGCTGGACCTTGAAACCCTGATCAGCCCGGTCCCGGGCGACGCGCCTGCCGGCATCTCGCTGCGCTACGACCCGCTCTATCCGGCAATCCGCGCCGCGCGGCACCAGGATGACGCCACCCTGCCCATGGGCGAGTGGGAGCGCCCGCTGGCCAAGGCCGACTGGGGCCGTGTGGCCGCGCTGTGCAGCGAGGCGCTGGTCGGGCGCAGCAAGGACTTCCAGCTGGCCGCCTGGCTGTGCGAGGCCTGGACCCACATGCACGGCGTGGCCGGGTTTGTGGCCGGCACGCGCGCGCTCAGCGCGCTGGCGCAGCACTACTGGGACGACGCCCATCCCGCCATCGAGGATGGCGACAGCGACGCGCGCTGCGCGCCCTTCGCCTGGCTCAACGAAATGCTGCCGCTGGTGCTGACGCTGCACGTGCCGCTGCTGACCTTGCCCGACCTGGATGTGCCGGCGGTCTCTCTGGAGCGCTGGGAACGGACGGCCACGGGCGGCGAGGAGGGGCTGAGCCGCGACAACCTGGTGCGGCGCGCCGGCGAGGGGCGCAACCAGGCTGCGCTGGTGGCAATGCGGCGCCAGCTCGAGGATGCCATGCAGCGTTGGCACGAGTTCGATCTCGCCATCGATGCCCGGCTTGGCGGCGATGCCCCCAGCCTGCGGCGCGTGCCGGAAGCGCTGCAGCGCCTGCAGCGTGCTGTCGCCGCGTTGCTGCAGGGGTATGACGAGGTGCCGCAGGCACAGGCGCCGGACGCCGGCGCGCCGGCCGTCATGGATGCCGCGGCGGACATTGCAACGGAGGCCAGCATGAATGAATGGCAGGAGCCGATACGGGCTGCGGCCCAACCCTTGCCCGCGGTCCCGGGGGCTGGCGCCGGGTTGGCCGCCGGCCACCCGGCGAACGGCATTGCGAACCGGGCCCATGCCTACCGGCTGCTCGAGGAAGTCGCGGATTTCCTGGCGCAGCACGAGCCGCACAGCCCCACGCCCTACCTGCTCAGGCGCGCGGTGAGCTGGGGCCAGATGCCGCTTGCGGAGCTGATGCGCGACATCCTGCGCGAGGACGGCGACGTCCATCGCTACCTGGCGTTGCTGGAACAGCAATAGCCGGAACCGTCGAATCCATGCGGAAACACCGTTTTTCTTAAGGACAACAACCATGCCGACAACTCGCGACATCTGGGTCTATGCAGCCGAGAAGGTTTCCAACAAAGGCGTTCTGGCCCGGATCGGGCATTCGTCTCGCTTCCATGGCCTGCGCAGCGCGATCAACTCAAAGGGTTCTTTTGCCTCCAAGGCGCTGGGCGGGCTGACTGCGATCGGCCGGGCCTCGCTGAGCCTGATCCCAATCCCCGTGATCGGCGGCCTGATCTCGCAGGCCGAGACGGCTGTCGAAGGCAAGCTGCGCAGCTACCTGCATACCCGCAAGCTGAACAGGGGAGGGCCGATCACGGTGGAGGAGCATGTCAAGTTCTCGCTCAAGGAAGCGAGCGTCGCCGACATGGACCGCTACCGTTTCAAGGTGACCCATTCGGTGGAAGAGATGAAGATCGCCGGCGACGCGTGGAACGCAACCGGACGCGTGGGCACGGAAAACGGCACCGCGCGCTGCGCCGGCAAGCTGGACCTGGCCCTCAAGGTCGCGCAGGCTGAGCGGCGCCTCGATATCTTCGACACCAAGGTTGCCGAACTCCAGGCGCTGCTGAGCGCCTGCTCGACCTGGTCGCAGCAATGCCGCAGCAGCGTGACCGACTACAAGAACCAGGTGCGCGAGCACTTCCTTGAGTCCGCCAGGGCCGAGGACTACCTGGCCAACTCTGCGGCGACGCCGGCCGCCAAGACCCAGGTGGCCGCCATCATCATGTCCCACCACAAGGACTGCGGCGACTTCTGCGTGCATCACGACAACAAGCTCAACACCACCTGGGACCGCCTCCGCTCGGGCGGTGCCGACGTGGTGCGCGAACTGCAGGCACCGTTTTCCGCGGAGTCCTTCCTCAGCCTGAACCGCGCCAGCTTCGAATCGGCCAACCAGGTCGACAACTACAAGCCCAAGGACCAGCGTTCGTCCTGAGGCCTACCAACCCGCCGGGTTGCGGACACGCGGGCCCATGCCGACGGCATCGTCCGCCGCACCCGGTGGGGAGCGTTAAAAACCTCAGACTTGTCGAGAGGGGCGGCCTTCACCAGCTCTTGCGCCTGATCGAGATGGCGCGACACTCCCGCTTCCGCTTCCGCTTCCGCTTCCGCTTCCGCTTCCGCTTCCGCTTCCGCTTCCGCTTCCGCTTCCGCTTCCGCTTCCGCTTCCGCTTCCGCTTCCGCTTCCGCTTCCGCTTCCGCTCCCGCTTCCGCTTCCCTTCAATGCTGGTTCTGGGAAGCGTTCGATCGTACGCCTGGAAGGGGCCCTGACGACCGGCTTCCGTCCAGCCGCCGCCCTCCGTCCTCCGCCCTTCGTCCTCCGCCCTTTTTTCGGCGCCATCGTCTCAGGGAAGACCCTCAATTCATAAATACACAACTAATATATTATGAGTCGACAACAGTGATGTCAGATAGGGAGGCGGACGATGAAGCCAGAGCGTCGCAACATGTTGCGTTTTCTGGGGGCGGGGGCCACATGGCTTGCGCTACCTCACGCGCAGGCCAGATCCTGGCCCAGCAAGCCGCTGAAAGTCGTGCTTGGCTATGCCACCGGAGGCTCCACTGACGCGACGGCGCGCATCATCTGCCGTCGGCTGGAGCAGTATCTGGAACAGCCTGTGGTCTGCGACTACAAGCCCGGCGCGGGGGCTTCCATCGGTGCCGAATCCGTCGCGCGATCCGCTCCGGATGGCTACATCCTCGGGCTGACCGACTCGGGGCCGATGAGCATCATGCCCAACCTGCGCAAGCTCGGCTACGACCCGCTCAAGGACTTCACCTACCTGTCCTACGTCTGCACCACGGGCCTCGCCCTGATCGTCAATCCGAATGTCCGCGCCAGCAGCGTGGAAGAGCTTGTGGCGCTGCTCAGGAAGGCGAAGCCGGGCGAGTACAGCTACGCCAGCTCGGGGGTTGGGTCAGTGCACCATCTGGCCGGCGAACTGTTCAAGCGCAAGGCCGGCGTCGCGCTCGACCACATTCCGTACCGTGGCGCCGGCCCTGCCATGACGGACCTGATCGGCGGACAGGTGCCCGTCATGATGGCCACGATCGGGCCCGCGTTGCCGATGATTGCGGCAGGCAAGGTGCGTGCACTCGGCGTGACATCGGCAAAGCGCTCGCTTGCCTTGCCGGAGGTCCCTACGCTTGCCGAACGCGGCCTGCCGGGCTACGAGGCGACGTTGCGCTTCAGCATGGTCGCGCCAGCGGGCTTGCCCAAGGAGGCGGCTACCCGGCTACAGGGCGAACTACAGAAAGTCATGGCGGACCCGGCGGTGATCAAGGAGCTGGCGCAACTGGGCAATGATGAGATCAGCGCACGTTCCCCAGCGGAAGTCGCGCAACTCACGAGAGACGACCTGAAGAAGTGGGGCACCGTCATCCGCGAAGCCGGCATCACACTAGACTCCTGACCAGGCGGCCGACCATGAATCCGACACCACAGGTCGCGCCGCGCGCCTGGAACACGCTGGCCGACGACAAGGCCTCCCGATTGGCCCTGGCCGCCCACCTGGCACGGGGCAAGCACGTCGATGCGGCTGACGCCGTCGCGCTGATCGAGACCATCCTGCGCCCGGGCGACCGCGTCTGCATCGAAGGCAATAACCAGAAGCACGCCGATTTCCTGTCCGCGTGCCTGGCAAAGGCCGACCCGCAGCGCGTGCACGACCTCCATATCGTGCAGTCCAACCTGGCGCTGGCCTCGCACCTGGATGTGTTCGAGCGCGGCATCGCCCGCGACCTCGACTTCTGCTATTCCGGCGACCAGGGCGTGCGCATGGGCCGGCTGATCAAGGAAGGCCGCATCCGCGTTGGCGCGATCCACACCTACCTCGAACTGTACAGCCGCTACTTTGTCGACCTTACGCCCCGGGTGGCGTTCGTCGCCGCGCAGAGCGCCGACGCACAGGGGAACCTCTATACCGGGCCGAACACCGAGGACACGCCGGCAGTCGTCGAAGGCACCGCCTTCAAGAATGGCATCGTGATCGCACAGGTCAACGAGATCGTCGACGTCTTGCCCCGCGTCGACGTGCCATCGGACTGGGTGTCGTTCGTCGTCAAGGCGCCGAAGCCGCACTACATTGAGCCGATATTCACGCGTGATCCGGCGCTGATCAGCGAGGTGCAAGTCCTGATGGCGATGATGGTCGTCAAGGGGCTGTACGCGCCGTATCAGGTGCGCCGGCTCAACCACGGTATCGGCTTTGATACGGCGGCCATCGAGCTGATCCTGCCGACCTACGCCGAGTCCCTCGGCCTGCGCGACAAGATCTGCGAGTACATGAGCGTGAACCCGTGCCCGACACTGATTCCCGCCATCGAGTCGGGCTTCGTCAAGGGCATCCACTGTGCCGGGTCGGAGCTGGGCATGGAGCGGTACGTCGCGCAGCGGTCCGATGTCTTCTTCACCGGGCCGGACGGCTCGATGCGGTCGAACCGGGCGTTTTGCCAGCTCGCCGGCCATTACGCGGACCTGTTCATCGGCTCGACGCTGCAGATCGACCTGGAAGGCAACTCATCCACCGCAACGCTTAACCGCATTGCAGGCTTCGGCGGCGCGCCGAACTTCGGCAGCGAGTCGCGCGGGCGGCGGCACAGCAGTCCCGGATGGCTGAAGGCGGGGGCGGAGGGCCGGGCGGGACTGTCCCGCATGCCGCGCGGGCGCAAGCTCGTCGTGCAACTGGTGGAGACCTTCCGCGAGAAGATGCAGCCGACCTTCGTCGAGCGGCTCGACGCCTGGCAACTGCAGGAGGACTTTGCCCTCGACTTGCCGCCGGTGATGGTCTACGGCGACGACGTGACGCATATCGTGACCGAGGAAGGCATCGCCCACCTGCACCGGTGCGCGACCTTGCGCGAGCGGGAGCAGGCCATCCGGGGCGTGGCGGGATATACGCCGGTCGGCCTGGCACGGGACCGCCGCGAGGTGGAAAACCTGCGCGACAAGGGCATCGTGCAGCGGCCGGAAGACCTCGGCATCGACCCGCGCCTGGCGACCCGCGACTTGCTGGCCGCCAGGTCGGTCAAGGACCTCGTGCGCTGGTCCGGCGGCCTGTATGACCCGCCCAAGCGTTTTCGTCACTGGTGAGCGGACATTGGAAATCCTATGCAACGTCTTGAATACGAATTCGGCCCGTTCCCGCCGTACCAGTCCCGCGGGACGCAACCCACGCTGGTCGGTGTGGTCGGCTCCGGCAACCTGGAGGCACTGGTGGAAGCAAAAGAACTGGGCGGCCGCATGCGTTTCGTGGTCGATACCTCAATCGCCGGGTTTGACACCACGTGGGAAGCGGTGCTGCGCGACTTCGCGGACCGATATCGCAAGGGCAACCTGATTATCACTGTCAACGACGCTGGCGCCACGCCGTCCGTGGTATCGCTGAGGCTGGCACAGGCGGCCGAGGAGTTGGGCTTATGACAACGCAGACACTTGCCGCCAGGGCTGACGGGTCGCGCAGCTACTATGAAGCCACTGCACGCCAGCGTGTGGCCGGGTTGTTCGACGCCGGCTCGATCCGGGAAATCCTGCCGCCGCAGGAACGTGTGGTCAGTCCGCACCTGCCGACGCTGGGCATCCCAGTTGCTTTCGACGACGGCGTCATGATTGGCCGGGCCCGCCTGGACGGGAGCGACGTGCTGTTTGCTGCCGAGGAGCCGGGCTTCATGGGAGGATCGGTCGGCGAGGTCCACGGCGCCAAGCTGACCGGACTGCTGAAGCTTGCCGCCCGCGACAAGCCGGCCGCCGTGGTGCTGCTGTGGGACACCGGCGGCGTCAGGTTGCATGAAGCCAATGCGGGACTGATCTCGATTTCCGAAATCCAGCGGGCGGTGTTCGAAGTCCGTGCCGCAGGGGTGCCCATCATTGTCGTCTGCGCCGGTGCCAATGGCTGCTATGGCGGCCTCGGCATTGTCGCGCGATGCTGCGACCACATTGTCATGACGGAGGAGGGGCGGCATTCCGTGTCCGGTCCCGAGGTCATCGAATCGCAGAAGGGCGTGGAAGAGTTCGACGCGCGCGACCGGGCGCTGGTCTGGCGCACCATGGGCGGCAAGCACCGCTACCTGCTCGGTGAGGCCGGCACATTCGCACGCGACACGATGGAAGACTTGCGCGGGGCGATCGGCGGTCTGCTTGGCCAGTCCGTCCCGCTATCGCTGGATGCCGTGTTGCGCGAGCACCGGGCGCTGGCGCGTCGGCTGGAACGCTTCGGCGCGACGCAGGATGCCATGGAGATCTGGGGCGCACTGGGTGTTGAAGATCCGGCCGCCGTGCCAATGCTGGACACGGAAGCCTTTGTCGCCATGGCCAACACCGTACGGGAGCGTGCCGATGCCTGACGTGATCTCATTGTGCGAGCAGCTTTTCCCGCAAGGGCATGATGTCGCGTTGCATGGCGAACTGGTGCGCGGCACCGGGCTGAGCGGGGACATGCCTGTCGCGGTGGTTGGCACCGCGGGGCACGCGGCAATCGGCGTCGACCTCGCTTTCGCACTGGCGGCTGAGGTGCTGAACGTCGTCGCGCATCACCCCGGCAGGGCCATCCTGATGCTCGTCGACACGCAGGGACAGAAGCTGGCCCGGCGCGACGAACTGCTCGGCAATGGCGGCTACCTTGCGCATCTCGCAAAGTGTTTCCAGCTTGCGCGGGTGCAGGGTCACCGGCTCCTGAGCCTGGTCTATGGCGAAGCGGTCAGCGGTGGCTTCCTCTCGCTTGGCATGATTGCCGATCGCACCTATGCAATGAAGACCGCGCAGATCCGGGTGATGGCCTTGCCGGCGATGTCGCGCATCACGCAGATTCCACTGGAGGATCTCGAACGCCTTTGCCAGACCTCGGCCATCTTCGGCCCGGGCGTGGAAAACTATGCGCGGCTCGGCGCCGTCGACGCGGTATGGGACAGCGCGGATGGCGAACTGGCCAGCCAACTGGAACGTGCGCTGGCACAGCCGGCAGGCCCGGATGCCAGGGCACGGCAGGGCATGGAGCGCGGCGGGCGCACGCATGCGGACCGCGTCATCGCCGCAGTCCTGGCAGATGGTTGACGGGAGCCGCGTGATGCAGGAGCTCCATGGACCATGGCGGCACCGCCGGGTCTGGCTGAAGCCGGACGTCGAAGCCCGCGAACTGGCGGTGGGCGGGGATGAGCGCGCCGCGGCCGCCATCATTGAGCGGGCGAGGCAGGGACTGCCATTCGTTGGCCGCAGCGCCGGCGTCCACGACCGCCCGGGATGGCCAACGCTCGGGCTGGCCTTGGCACGCACTGCCGGTGAGCGCATCCGGTTGTCATGCGGCGTGCCGCGTCATGTACTGGCCCGCGTCGAGCCGCCGCTGACGTTGAGCGAAGCGCTTCCCACGCTGCCAGCAGAGGCTGGGCATTTCGCCGCGGCGCTGGTGACGCAAGCTGCCGAAATCGACATGACCCTTTGGGTGTACGGTTCGGCTTTCTGGCAGCACGCCGGCGGCGGCAACTATTGGCGCGACACGTCCGACCTCGATCTGTTGGCTCGTCCGGCTAGCGCCGCGCAGGCCAGTGAATGGCTCGACTACCTTGAGAAGATCGAGGCTACAGCGCCGCTGCGCATGGATGGCGAAATCGAGCTTCCTTCCGGGGGTGGCGTCTCGTGGCGCGAACTCGCCGGGAAGAGTCGCAAGCTGCTGGTGAAGACGGTCCGGGGCCACGCCTTGCTGCCACGCGCTGAAATCCTGGAATCGTGGGAGGCTTCATGCTGAAACAGCCCGCGCTGGCTTCGCCGGCTTCCCCGGCGATCGCCGCCCGCAATGCCGCCGTGCGCGCGCTGCTCGGCGAGCTGGTCACCTATCCGAAGCCCGGTCTGGTCAGTCTCGTCGATACCGGCAGCCATGCCGACATGGACAGCGCGACCTTTGTCCGCAGCACGCTGTCGCTACGGCACTATTTCTTCGACATGGCGCGCGCCGGGGCTGCTGGCGAGGCATTCCGGACGCTGCGGGACATCGCGATCGAGGCGGAGGCGCGCATGCTTCGCGCGACGGGCGGCATCAACACGCATCGCGGCGCGATCTTCCATATTGGCTTGCTGGCCGCGGCTGCCGGCTGGCGCGAGCAGCGGGACGCCACGCGGCGGGAACCGCTGGGAAGCCTGGTCCGGCACCGCTGGGGCGAAGACATCGCCCGGCACGGCCGACGTGCCGACGCCCACGGCAACCGCGCCAGCGACCGATACGGCGTAGGCGGCGCGCCGGCGGAAGCGGCCGCGGGCTTTCCGTCGGTCTACCGGCTGGCGTTGCCGGCCTATCGCTTCGCGCTGGCGCGCACGGGCTCGCCCAACCACGCCAGGGTGCAGGCCTTCTTTGCCTTGATGAGTGCGCTGGACGACACGAACCTGTTGCACCGTGGCGGCGCCCAGGGGCTCGCGTTCGCAAGGGCAATCGCGCGCAGTTTCCTGCAAGCCGGCGGTGTGCTGGCACCAGGCTGGCAGGATTGTGCCGTCCGCATACACCACGCCTTTCGCGAACGGTGGCTCAGTCCCGGCGGCAGTGCCGACCTGCTGGCGGTGTGCCTGTTTATCCATGCGATGGAAGGGTGAACGAGCATGCAGGAACTAGCGATCCTTTGTCCAGGGCAGGGCAGCCAGTCGCCTGACATGTTCCATCTGGTCATCGGGCATGCTCGCGGGCGAGAAGTGTTGGAGGCGTTCAGTGACGCAGGTGCCTGCGACCTGGTGGCCCGGGCCCGCGCGGGCGATCGGCTGTTCGACAACGACTATGCCCAGCCGGCGCTCGTGGCACTAGCCTGCGCCACATGGGCAGTGCTCGAGCCGTGGGTGCCGCCGCCGGCGCTGTTTGCCGGCTACAGCGTTGGCGAGGTATCGGCCTGGAGTTGTGCGGGTGCGATCGACTACGCGGACGCCGCGACCACCGCGCAGGCCCGCGCGGCAATCATGTCCGCACACGCGCCGCCGGACTGCGGCATGCTGGCCGCCGGCGGGCTGCCCATACCGGTTTTGCTCTCTCACGCCAGCGGCTTGCACCTGGCCATCGTCAACAGCGACGATCATGTCGTCCTGGGAGGAAGAGTGGACGAAATGGTCGCCGCGCAGGACCGGCTATCCAGCCACGGCGCATGGACTCGTCGCCTGGACGTTCACGTTCCATCGCATACGCCATTGCTGGAAGCTGCCTCATCCGAGTTCGCGGCGTGGCTGCAGCGGATACGCCCGCGGCCAATTTCGGCGCCCGTCATCCGTGGTACTGACGGGCGCCGCTGCCTGCGTCCGTCGGACCTGCTGGAAGCACTGCCGCGCGCTATTGCGCAGCCGATCCGGTGGGGCGATTGCCAGCGCGAGATAGCGGAATGCGGGGCTGGCGTACTGCTGGAACTCGCCCCGGGGCGTGCGCTGGCGCGGCTTGCCGACAGCGCGGAGCGGCACTTTGTGGCACGCTCGGTAGCCGACTTCCGCTCGCTCGAGGCCGTGGCCGAATGGGTGAGGAATCGTCTTGCCGACTAACGATAGTCACCCAGGACCGTGGCCCGCGTGAACTCTTCGATGTTGTCCAGTAGTGCGTCGAGCGCATCGCCGGCGCCGTCCACCTCGCCGCGCGCAATCGCCGATGCCACGGCGGCGTGCAGCTTCGACATCGTGGGCAGGTCCGCTGCTTCCTTGTAGTGCAGGTACCAGAACCGGCGCGACAGGCCGTGCATCAGCCGCATGGCGCCATCGGCGAATTCATTGCGCGCAGCCACCAGGCAGAGCTCGTTGAATTCGCGGTCGGCACGTACGAACGCGACGTCGTCGCCGTTGCGTGACGACTGTTCGAACTCCTTGGCCACCCGCTTGAAATGGTCGCGTTGCTCGGGCGTGGCGCGCCGGGCGGCGCTGCGGCAGATCAGGCGCTCTACCTCGCGGCGAGTCTCCAGCAGGCGCAGCTGTTTGCCGACGTCGATCGGCGCGATCAGCAGGCCGCGCTGCGGCAGCACCATGATCAGGTGTTCCCGCGCCAGCCGCTGGATCGCTTCGCGAATGGGCGTGCGTCCGATGCCGGTCATTTCGCTCAGCTGCAGTTCCGATACCGAACTGCCTGGCGCCAGTTGCAGCGTCACGATGGCTTCCTCGATCTGCTCATAGGCCAGGTCGGTCAGCTTGCCGCGCTGGCCGGCAGCCTCTTCAGTCTCTGGTACAGCCGCGGGGCGTGTGCGGGTAGCGGTTTTAGCGGTCATGGCCAACTGTCTGGGAACATGGAAAGCCCATTGTATATGAGCCGTACGCATCTTTTGTACACAGCGGATTCCATGCTTGCCTGCGCGCTGTTTTCTGCTACTATCCGACTAATATATTAGATGTGTGCGGAGACGGCATGACGGACGATGACGTATTGGTCGTGGGGCAGGGTCCGGTAACGGTGGTCGCCGTGCATGGCATCCAGGGCACGCGCGGCGCGTGGTCGCCGCTGGCGGAGCAACTGGCCGACCGGTGCACTTTTGTCCTGCCCAACCTGCCGGGACGAGGGGAAGCGATGCCCCCAGCCGCCGCGCAGGCGTGCTCGCTCGAAGCCTACGCGCAAGTGCTTCGCCGCACGCTTTCCACCCACGTGCGCGGACCTTTCGTGCTGGCCGGATGGAGCATGGGCGTGTCTGTCGTGCTGGCCTATCTTGCCGATGACCGCAAGATGCCGGGCCAGCCGCTGCCGGCAGAGCTATTGCTGGTGTCCGGAACGCCGCAGCTCAACGCGGTGCAATGGTTTGAGCCTGCGGCACCCAAGGCGTTGCTGGAAGCGATTGCCATGCGCGAGAGGCGATTGGGGCTGCGCGAGGCAGCGGACCATCGCACCGTGGCCTGGACCTGGGAATCGATCCGCCACACAGACCAGCGCCCAGGGCTCGGCCTGGTGCGGTGCCGGACGCTCGTCATCCACGGCAGCGAGGACGACGATTGCCCGCTCACGCATGGCGCGATGCTGGCCAACGGTATCCCCGATGCCGAACTGGTCGTGCTCCACGGTGCGGGCCATAGCGTGCTGACCCAATGCACGCCGGAAATCGCCCGTCACCTGCGTGAGCGCTGGCCTGCGCAGGTGGTATAGCCGCGCCATCCCCCGCCATCCCCGATCCGCCGAAATCACCCCACAGGAGACAGCATGAGAGTGGAAGACCTCGTATATTTCTGCGCGCCGGCGCGGCTGGTCATGGGCGCCGGATGCCGCGCCCAGTTGCCCGCGCTGCTGCGCCGGCTGGGCTATCGTCGCGGACTCGTGGTGACGGACACGTTCTTCACCGGTGCCACGCCGTGGGTCGAAGAACTCGTCGCCGGCGCCCGTGCGCAGGACGTGGAATTGCTGGTCTTTGACGGCGGCATACCCGATCCCACCACCACGCTGTGTGACGCGGCCACGACGACAGTCCGCGAACGGCTTGGCGGCCTGCCAGTCGACCATGTCATCGCGCTTGGCGGCGGCAGCAATATCGACCTGGCCAAGGCGCTCTGCCTGACCCTGCCCGGCGGCAGGCCCGTGCGCGCCTTCCTTGGCAGCATCGATGCCGGCACCCCCATCCTGCCGCTGGTCGCCCTGCCCACCACGGCCGGCACCGGCTCGGAGGCGACGCCAGGCGCGATCCTGGTCGATCCGGACAACGCGACCAAGGTGGCGGTCATGGACAACCGGCTGCGCCCCGCCGTGGCCTTGGTCGATCCTGAATTCACCTACACGTGTCCGCCGCGGGTCACCGCGGATGCCGGCATCGATGCGCTGACCCATGCGATCGAGTCCTACCTGACGCTTGATTCCGCCAGCTTTGACCGCGGGGGCGAACCGGATCCGGGCTACAGCGGGCGCAATGCGCTGACGATGCTGTTCGCGCACGAATCGATCCGATTGTGCGGCCAATACCTGTTGCGCAGCTATCAGGACGGGAGCGATACCGAAGCGCGCATCGGCATGAGCTACGCCAGCGTCTACGCGGCGCTGTCATACGGCAGCGCGGGACTCAACGCCGTGCATGGCATCGCCTACGCCGTCGCGGGCCTCTCGCACCTGTCGCATGGCACCACCAATGCGGTGATGCTGCCGTATGTACTCGACGCGCTGGGCGACGTGCGCCGCGAGGAGTTGCTGGCCGTTGCCCGCCTGCTCGGCATTGCGGCAGGCGATCCCGATGCCGCGGTGGCCCGCGTGCCTGGCGTGGTGCGCGACCTGGTGGGAGCGGTCGGCCTTCCGACCACGCTCCAGGCGTGCGGCATCGGGCAAGGCGACCTCGATATGCTCGTGAACGATGCGTTGGGTGTAACCCGGCTGGCCAAGGCTTTCCCCGTGCCGGACGTGCCTGCCCGCTACGCCGCCATTGTCCGCAATGCCTGGGCGGGCACGCTGTCCGTTGATGCGTTTGCCATGGCCCCGCAGCCCGAGGTGGTCTAGGTGGCCTAGCGCTTACCGGGGGTACTTTCCCGGCACTTGGCGGCATTATTTCCTCCAGCGGCCCGACCGAACTCGCGGTAAACCATTACTTGAACATCAGCGATGTACAACTAATATATTACGAAGCGCGCCATCACAGAGCGCGTCTCATCTACACAGGAGACAACCATGGATATGTCTGCAGGCGCCCTCAAGCTGGAGGCGGGTATTGCGGCGCGGCTGGAACGATTGCCGATGACCGGCTACCAGCGCTCGCTGTTCGGCATCATCGCCACGGCGTGGTTTTTCGATTCGATGGATCTGGGCCTGATGACATTCGTGCTTGGCTCGATCAAGGCGGAATTTGGCCTGACCGCCGCGCAGGCCGGACTGCTGGCCAGCTCCAGCTTCCTGGGCATGTTCCTGGGTGCCGCGATCGCTGGCCTGCTCGCCGACCGCTTCGGCCGCAAGCCGGTGTTCCAGGTCAGCATGATCTTCTGGGGCGTAGGCAGCCTCATGTGCGGACTGGCGGACAGCGTGACGTCGCTGATGATTTATCGCGTGCTGCTCGGGTTTGGCATGGGCATGGAGTTTCCCATTGGACTGTCGATGGTGTCGGAGATGGTGCCGGCCAAGAGCCGCGGCAAGTATGTCGCGATCCTGGAAGGGTTCTGGCCGATCGGCTTTATCGCGGCCGGCGCGCTGACCTACCTGCTGTTGCCGGTCATCGGCTGGCGCGGCATCTTCATCGCGCTGGCAGTGCCGGCCGTGTTCGTGTTCGTGGTGCGCCGCATGGTGCCCGAGTCGCCGCGCTGGCTGGAGGATGTCGGCCGCAAGTCAGAGGCCGATGCAGTGATGGCCGGCATCGAGCAGCGCGTGGAACGCGCCTGGGGCCGCGCGCTGCCGGCGGTATCCGCCACGTTTGGCGGCACGCAGGCGCCCAGCCGCAAGGCCCGCTTCATGGAGCTGTGGAGCGGCCCTTATGCGCGCCGCACCATCATGCTGTGGTCGGTCTGGTTCTTTGCGCTGCTGGGCTACTACGGGCTGACCACGTGGCTCGGCGCGCTGCTGCAGCAGGCCGGGTACGCCGTGACCAAGTCCGTGCTCTACACCGTCTATATCTCCCTGGCCGGCATTCCCGGGTTCATCTTCTCGGCATGGCTGCTGGAAAAGTGGGGCCGCAAGCCGACTTGCGCGCTCATGCTGATCGGCAGCGCCGTGGCCGCTTATGCGTATGGCCAGGCGGCCGTGCACAAGGTGCCGGTGGAACAACTGATCGCCGCCGGCTTGTGCATGCAGTTCTTCCTGTTCGGCATGTGGTCCGTGCTCTACGCCTATACGCCGGAGTTGTATCCCACCCGCTCGCGCGCGACAGGCTCCGGCTTTGCTTCGTCGATCGGCCGCGTCGGCTCGCTGGCCGGACCCTACCTGGTCGGCGTGCTGCTGCCGGTGGCGGGGCAGGGCGGTGTGTTCACGCTCGGCGCCTTGTCCTTTGCGGTGGCCGCCGCGGTAGTACTGCTGCTGGGCGTCGAAACCCGCGGCAAGGCGCTGGAAGAAGTGTCGCAATAACGGTTCGCCGCGCGGCCTACCAGCCGCGCCTGCATTGGCGCCCCTGGCCACCAGGGGCATTTTATGGGTCGCCGCGCTTTTATATCCAACTAATATGTTAGTGCGGCGTTGTTTTCCGGAGATGCAATCATGATGACGGAACGTCAACGCAAGTTCAGGGAGCAGTACAAGGCCGATATCAGCCCGCTCTACAACGGGTTGCTGCATATCGCCGTGATCTACGGCGTCGGCGCTGGCGCGCTCTGGTGGTCAATCCAGCGGCTGCACAACGTGACCTGGGAGTGGGCGCTGATCCTGCCGGTATTCCTGGCCGGCAACTTCGTCGAATGGTTCATGCACAGCTATGTCATGCACCGCCGGATCAACGTCTTTGCGCTGCGTGCCATCTATGAGCGGCACACGCGCCAGCACCACCAGTACTTCACCGACCAGGAGCCGACCATCGACACCACGCGTGAATTCCGCATCGTGTTCTTCCCGTGGCGCGTGCTGGCAACGCTTGGCGTGGGCGGCGGCGGGCTGGGCTACCTGGCATCGCTGATCTTCAATGCCAACGCCGGCTATTTTGTCTTTATCACGATGGTGGCGCAGTACCTGATCTATGAGACCTTCCACTATTGCTGCCATGTGCACGACAACTGGTTCGTGCGCAACATGCCCTTCATCAACACGATCCGGCGTCATCACACGGCGCATCACAACATGGGCATCATGATGAAGTACAACATGAACCTCACGTTCCCGATCGCTGACTACATCATGGGCACTTCGGACCTGCGCCGGGGCCTGGTCGGTCATCTGTTCAATGGCTACAGCGAAGCGCACGTCAAGGAAGAGCTGAAGCCGATCATCCAGAAATTCCGCACGGACCATTCGCGTGTCAACCTGGATGGCCCCATGCTCGATGAGGAGGAGCGGCGGGCAATGGCCGCCTAGTCGGCTAGCCCATCCGCACGCCTGTTCGCGCGATCTCGTAGTTTCCCTCTTGCCCCGAAATGTCAACGATGCAGAGCGCTTTAGCATTTCGGGGCGGAGGGGAGAGAAGGCGACGGGGGAAGGGGAGGGAGTTCCCAATCATTCTGCTCGGGTACAGCGCCTTCCGAGATGACGCGCGTATGTGCCTTGACGGTTGCTCATTGGACTGGGTCGTGATGTTGTCATGAATGGTTAAGTGCGAGACATCCAGCGTAAAGCGGAAAGTGGCGGGGGGTCGGATGATTCACTCGTTGTCCCAAGACTTCGACATCCACCGATTAGAGAGACTTGCTTAGGAAAGCCCGCGCAACATCGTCCCTGCGATGGTGCTGCAACCGGGGGTCTAAAGCCTTCTCATCTAGTTCGACGCGCTCGATATTCGCATTTCCACCTAGAGATCCGACATCATGAACTTTCTTGACGGCCACCTGTACCCGGAGAACCAGCAGCCTCTGATCATCACGGCCGCTCCCTATGCGCCGGGCTGGATTCCTTCCGATTTCCCGGAAGATATCCCTATCACAATGGAGGAGCAGATCCAGAAAGCGGTGGACTGCTACGAAGCAGGCGCCGCGGTGCTGCACCTCCATGTGCGCGAAGCCGATGGCAAGGGCAGCAAGCGCTTGTCCATGTTCAATGAACTGATCGCCGGGGTACGCGCCCGTGTGCCGGAAATGATCATTCAAGTTGGCGGCTCCATCAGCTTCGCTCCCGAGGGCGACGGCGCGGAGGCAAAATGGCTCTCCGACGACACGCGACACATGCTGGCTGAACTTGATCCGAAGCCCGACCAGGTGACGGTGACCGTCAACACCACGCAGATGAACGTGACGGAGCACGCTGGCGTCGATGACTTCAAGGGGGTATCGCGCGGATTCCCGCACCTCTACGGGACCTACAAGGACATGATCGTGCCCTCGAATCCCAGCTTTATCGAGGAGCACATCCGTCGCCTGACGGCTGCCGGCATCCAAAGCGAGTTCCAGGTCTACAACATCAACAGCTTTGAAACGATTGAGCGTCTGATTCGCCGCGGCGTCTACAAGGGGCCGCTGGTGATGAACTGGGTGGCGATCAGCGGCGGCATGGATCAGGCGAACATCTACAACCTGGCCAACATGCTGCGGGCCGTGCCCGATGGTGCAGTGGTCACAGTGGAAAGTTCGGTGCTCAATGTGCTGCCCATCAATATGATTGGCATGGCGTTGGGCCTGCACGTGCGGTGCGGCATCGAGGATGTGCTGTGGAACCAGACTCGCACGGGCAAGATGAGCTCCGTGGAACAGATCAAGCAATTGGTACGTATCGCCGGCGAATTCGGTCGCCCGATAGCGACAGCGAAACAGGCACGAGAGATCTGCAAGATCGGCGTTTTCTACGACACGGCGGAGGAGACGCTGCAGGCCAATGGCTTCGCGCCCAACCGGAACGGTGGCAACCAGGGCTTCCTGCGCAAGCCGGACTAAAGCCTCTGCGGAGAATTGACCGGGGTCGGACAGTTACTACAGTTCGGCCATACGCAGCCCGAATGTCGGGCATTGCGTGATCCGCGCGGACTCCTCTGGCAAGGCAACGGCCCCACTTCCGGGGGTGCAACGCGGTATGCCCGCGCCAGAAGGTTGTTCGCGCCAACCACGTCGGCACGTTCCTCATGGCCGCCTCACGCGGCGTCCGGCGCCCCCACCAGCGCCATCAGCGGCGCCATGCACGGGCTGGCCGCCGCCAGCACGCGCTGTTCGTCGAGGATGTCCTGCAGGATGGCAGGCGTCGTATCCGGGTTGGCCAGCACCATGCGGAAAACGGCAATCGGTCGGCCACCCCACTGTGTCGACGTCAACTGCGTGCGCGATACGAACGAGCGGCCGGCATCGCGCTGCATTTCCTGAATGCTGATGGTCAGCGCATCCAGCGCGTCCAGGATCTTCTCGCGCCTGTCGGCCGAAGCCGTTGCCAGCGCGGCACGCACGGTCTCGGGCACATGGCGATAGGTCAGGATGCAAAGCTGCGGGTGGCTGTCGAGCTCGAAATCCGGCTGCTGCGCAATCAGCGATGCAAAGTAGCGGGCGTTATCGATGCTACGATCGATCAACTGCGCCAACCCCTTGCGACCAAGCAGATGAAAGTTCGCATAGAGCATGACCGCCGCCGCGCCGCGCGATCCTTCGAGCGTATGGCGCCCCAGGTCCACCGAGCCCTTGCGCACGATGTAGTTCGCATGCTGGATGATTTCCTGCGTCCACGCCGGGCTCCGGAATAGCACCATGCCGGCACCCATCGGCACGTAGAACTGCTTGTGCGCATCGATGACGACGGAATCGGCGCGCTCGATGCCCGCGAAGCGCCAGCGCTCGCGCTCCGACAGCAGGGTTGCGCCGCCCCATGCGGCATCCACGTGGAAATGGCAGCCGGCCTCCTGTGCAACATCCGCGATCGCGTCGAGCGGATCGACCGCGCCCGTCTCTGTCGTCCCCGCTATGCCGACGATCGCCATCGGCCGGATGTTGCGCTGCTGCAGGTCACGCATGGTGTCGCGCAGCAGGTCGATGCGCATGCGACCGTCTGCATCGACCCCGACCGGCACGAGATTGTCGCGTCCGATGCCAAGGACATCGGCTGCCTTTCCCAACGAGTAGTGCCCGCGCTCCGAGACGACGATTGCAAGCCCGTCATGGCCGTAATGGCGCAGCGCAGCCATCAGTCCGGCCCGATGGATGCCGGCGAAGCCATCACGCGCGCCCAGCAAGTTGTTGCGGCTCGCCCATAGCGCGGTGAGGTTGGCGACCGTGCCGCCAGAACAGATCGCGCCGAGCGCGTGATCGGCATCGTGCAGCCATCTCGCATAGAACGCGCTGTCCTGGGCAAACACCAGCTTGTGCAGCATGCCGATGACCTGGCGCTCGAGCCCTGTCAGCGCGCCCGACGTCTCGAGCTTCACGACGTTCTGGTTCAGCGCTGCCACCACCTTGGCCAGCGAGGGCATGAACGACGGCAGTGACGACGTCATGTGTCCGACGAAAGTGGGCGATGCCACGGGCATCACGTGCCTAAACACTTCGTTGAGCAGATGATCGGCATGCGCTTGCGGCGATGTCGGATTCTCGGGCAGCTCAACCGACGCGAACACCGCCTCGCGTGTGGCGCACGCGCCAACCGGGTCAAAACGCTCGCCCGCAAAGAAATCCGCCGGATGCTCGGCGATCAATCGCTCGAGCGATTCGAATGCACCAAGATCCGCGTCGAACCAGCGCAAGGGGCAGTCGTCGCCCCCGTCCGTGCTTTGTGAGGTCTGTTCGCGAAAGCTGTCCGGTTTCATTTGCATCATCCAGTTCAATCCCGTAGCGCCATGGTGCGCCGGGCATTATGCCGGATCGGAAGGATGTCGAGGGCCGAAGGCACCGACCGGCACTTTTGACGACGTTGCCACTGCCTGTTGACGACCTGCACGGCTCAATCCAGCCAGGGATTGGCCAACACAATGCCAACCCCTTCGAAGTCCTGGCCGTTGCGTGTAGCCAACGCGGCGGCGTGGTGCCGACAGATGGCTGCAATCTGCGCGTCCGCCATGCTGATCGGGCAGCCTGCGCGTTCGCGCTGGGACACTAACGCGGCGTAGTGCACCGCGGCATCCTCGTCGAAAGGCAGTACCCGGCCCTCGAATTCCTGGTCGAGCATCTGTAGCGCGGCTTCCTGTAACCCGGTTTTGCGGTGCCCGTCGGGCAGACGGGCAATGCTATGCAACAACTCGGCAACCGTCACGGCGGTGATGACCAGGGAATCTTGTGCCTGTCGATCGAGCCAGTCGACGACGGCGGGCTCAGGCTGGCCCCGCATCAACTCCGACAAGACATTGGTGTCGAGCACGATCATTCGGGCAAATCCGCGGACCGCGGTTGCTCGGCGCGCGAGGGCAGGTCCAGCCCCGGATCGGCCAGCGTGGCAAAGCGCTGTTGCAAACGGCTGCCCAGGCCGCCAAGGCCAGACGGTTTGCTTAGCGCGCGCCGCAAAATCTCGCGCACTTCCTCTTCCATGGAGCGCCCGTGCTGGGCCGCCTGGAGCCGCAGCCGTGCCTTCACCTCTTCATCCAGGTTGCGGATCGTCAACGTTGCCATGACAGCCTCCTCAGCCGCATGCTTGCATTGACAGCAATGCTAGCACATCCATGCAGGCCGAGCTCGCCGGTTTCGGATTCAGTTGCCGGAAGCCGCTAACAAGCCCGAAACGGGTTTCGCAAGGGCGAGGGAGCTATCAGAAAATCTGAAAGATTCCATCAATATTATTCGATTTTCTTTTTGAGTGCGGTGCAGCAAAGTCTGGGCAAGGAGTTAAACATGAATGCACGAGCGCCCCTGACTACGCTGGCTCTTGCCGGTGCCTGGCCACAACCTTCTTTTGTCTCCATTGCCTCCGGCACCCCCGTTCCCTATGTGGAAGCCGGGAGCGGCGACCCAATGGTATTCGTGCACGGGTCGCTGTGCGACTACCGCTATTGGGAGCCGCAGATCGCTTCTCTGTCGAAAGACTTCCGCTGCTTCGCTCCGAGCCTGGGCCACTATTGGCCGCAAGCCAGTGCGTTCGGACGCGGCGACTTCAGTTGGGAGGCGCACGTCGCGGAAGTTGCGGAGTTCATCGATGCGTTAAGTCTGGGGCAGGTCCATCTGGTCGGCCACTCGCGTGGCGGTTGCATTGCGTTTCATCTGGCGTGCAAATACCCTCACTTGGTGAACACGCTCACGCTCGCGGATCCAGGCGGCCCACTTCAGGCAACGCCGCAAGCAGGGGCCGGAAAATTGCCGCCGGCCACTCATGCGTTGAGAGAGAAGGCCGCGGCATTGATTGAGCAAGGTGAATTCGATGCCGGTCTGAATCTGTTTGTAGACTCGGTAACCATGCCTGGTTTTTGGAGCAAGAGTTCCCAGAGCTTCCGCAGGATGGCGCTCGATAATGCGCTCACACTGCCGAAGCAGCTGCGTGACCCCTTGCCCGCCTACACTCGCGAAGCGGCCGGTAAAATCCAGTGTCGAACGTTGCTGATCGATGGGCAAAAGAGTCCGCGCATGTTCCGTAGCACGGTCGAGAAGCTTCACGAATGGATCGTGCAAGCCAAGCGTCAGACAATTGCCGGAGCCTCTCACGGCATGAATATTGCCAACCCAGGCGCGTTCAATCGGGCGGTTGCCGAGTTGGCTAGCTAGCGGGGCCCTTTCTCGCAGAGTTCGTGGCCATCAGCTTGTGCGGGCCTTGCTCTACGTTCCAGTCGACACGCCGAGACCCGCGAAGTGCAACACCCATTGGCTTTGCCCATCGACATCGATCAGGGCCGCCGCTTCGTCGTCGTAAAACCCGCCCACCGGACAGGCCGCCAGGCCGCGGGCAACCGCGCCGAGCAGCCAGCGCTCGCCCAGCATGCCCGCCTCGAGAAAGGCATGGCGATAACCACGCGCACCTTCCGCCAGCATGTGCGCGCGATCGGCGGAAAGCACCAGCACCACTGCGGCGTTGCCGATCACGTCCTGCGATAATGCGGCCGCCTGGGCCGCAGCGGCGGAATCGCTGTCGCGCACGCGTACCAGCGCGTGCTGAGGCAGGTAGCGATACACGCCCGGGCGGAGGCCCGCGACACGATTGACGACCAGATTGATGCGGATGGCGCCCGATAGCTGGGGCGGCAGCGCCATGTCGGCCAGCATCGATGACAGCGTCGCGAGCGGCACCGGCTCGTCGAGGAAGCGCCGCTGGCTGCGCCGCTGGACGATCGTGTCGGTCACGCCTGCGGCGGTGGGCTCAGGCGGCGGTAGCGCGATGTGCCCGGCGCTCACCTCGTCGGGCAACCGCTGCAGCGACGTGGCCAGGTGCACCATGCCTGTCACGCCGGTTGTCACGCCGGTTGTCACTCCGGTTGTCACGCCGGCGGGAACCGGCGGCGCTGCGAAGCGCGCGCGCGAAGCGTCGCCGGTGGACACCACGCCGCTGGCTGCGGGTCGCAGATCCATGATGGCAAGCACGCCTTCCTCGAAGCCATCGACACCGATGGCCTTGGCGGCCAGCATCTCGTCAAAGCGCGCGACGAGCGTCGCCTGCATTCCCGCCTGATGCCCCGCGAGCCGCAGATTCTCGAGCAAGTGGCCAGCGTCCGCGACCGCATAGCGGTAGGCCCGGTCGCGGTACTTGTAGCCGGTGCGGCGGAACACCGCAGTCAGCACCACGGCCGCGTCGGCGCCATCTGCCTGAGGCGCGCCGAGCGCGGCCGGTGCAGCGCCCAGCGCGTCGAGCCGATTGTGCTCCGGGTCGTAGTGATAGAGCCCGGCCGGCAAGCCCTCGACCTTGTGCGCCAGGACATAGAGTTCGCTGGGAAACAGCGCGCCGGAAGAGGGCGAGGCGCGCAGTGCCAGGCCACCACGCCGCGCCGTGATGCCGGCCGACAGGTACAGCATCTCGCCCAACTCGGCAACGCTCAGGCGCTGCTTGCGCGGCGAGGGCGAGCGCAGCGCATCGCTCAGGCCGCGCTCGCGGGCACCCTTGCAGCGCTGCATGCAGCACCTGCCGGCGCCGTCGGTGCCAGCGTGGCTGACTCAGGACATGCCTGAGCTGGCGATGGGATGAGCGACAGGTGTCTCCCCCGTTACGCCGGCGGTGGCCCCAGCGGCTGCTCCGCCTGGCTTTCCAGCCATTCGCGCCATACGGCGAGCAGCACCGCGAGGATCACTGGCCCGATGAACAGGCCTATCAGGCCGAATGCGGCGAGTCCGCCCAAAACGCCGAACATCACCAGCAGGAACGGAATCTTGGTGGCCCCACTGATGACCAGCGGACGAACGACGTTATCGACCCAGCTCACGGCCGTAGCGCCCCACAGCAGGAGCCCGATCCCCGCCACCGTGTGGCCGGTAATGAGCAGCCATGCGCCGATGGGGACCCAGATCGCGAGCGCACCAAAGGGAATCAGTGCCAGGATGGCAGTGGCAATGCCCCAGAACACCGGCGCTTCGACACCTGCCGCCCAGTAGCCGATTCCGGCGAACGACCCCTGGGCGACCGCGGCGAGGAAGAGGCCAAACACCACGGCCCGCGCGGTGTCTCCCACTGAAATGAAGTACCCGTGCGCGCGGGGCCCGAGAATCCCTTGCAGGACCAGGCGCAACTGCGCGAGCAATTTCTCGCCGTCGCGGAAGAAAAAGAATGCCGTCAGCAGCGTCACGCCAATGAGCCCTGCGTTGAGTCCCACACCGCCGGCCAGCCTTGCAAGGGCGCCGCCCCACCGTTCGATCAGCGCCGTGACCTGGGCACGCAGGGCTGCGCGGTCACCCAACAGCACTGACAGCCATTCCTGCAACCATTCGCCGACCCAGGGCAGGCGTGCGAGCGAATCCGGCAGTTCGACGCCCGCGTTCACAATCTCTGCCGCCTCACGGTAGGCGGCGACCATCTCGGCACGCAGGAGGATGGTGAGCCCGATGAGCGGTACGCCCAGCATCGCGGCAAGTACCAGCGTGGAGGCCAGCGCAGCCCAGGTTCGCCGCTGGCGCAGCACGCGGCGCAGCCACGCATTGAGCGGCCAGGTGACATAGGTGAGGATTGCGGCCCAGGCAAGAGGCACAAGGAACGGCCGCACTATGACGAAGGAAAGGGCGAGCAGCCCGCCGAGCAGGCATACCAGAAGAGTCCGGCGTACCCATACGGCTGCTTGGAAATCGGTCATGGAAGGGCACCTGGGCACGGCATCCGGGACGATGCGCGTTGCCAATATGCTAACCGCGGTGCATCACGCAGCAAAGGAGGCAGCAGCATCGCGCGCGTGATGGGCGAGTTCACAAGGGCTTGGCGCTGACGCATAATCCCTGGGCATGCGAATAAGAACGCAGCGGCTGCTCAAGCCGCGCCGCATCGAATCCGGACCCGACGAAGCTTCCGGAGAACAAGAAAACGGAGTCGCCTTGCCAACAGATCAGGTGCAACGGGGTCATGACGGGAACTGGATAGTCCCTATCCCCGGTCACAGTCCTTACCCATTCACCCGCATGAAATGCGGTTTCGACGCCCCCGACTCGCGCCATAAGGTGGTCGTGATCAACCTGGCGAAGCTGCTCGCTTGCGCAGATCGCGACAAGACGGACTATGTCCTCCAGGCTGCGCAGTACTGGCATGCGGGCAAGGTGCGTGGCATTCGCGAGTTCCTGGCGCCCGGCCAGGAACGGATTCCGGAAGTTCCCTATGTAACGTTCACAACCCGGCGCTGCCGTACGTTATCCGGACTGATTGGCATCGCCAGCGAAGGCGTAGTGTCCTTTCGAAACGGCCAGCATCGCGCCCGTTATCTGGCGTTTGCAGGCGCATGCAGCCTGCCGGTCGAGGTCCATGAAACCGAGGCGGAATTACTCGAGCGTTTTTGCGGGTGGGGTCGCTAGCAAACTCCGAGTGCTTGAAACGGTGGTGCGCGCAGGCTCCTTGCTCAGAATTGATGAAATTGCGCGCCGATGGCTGCCGCGATCCATCCGTAGATCGCCCGGAGACGGCGGGCGACGCCGCGCACCCGCAATTTCCGCCACGTGTCTGCCCTCTGGCCTTTGTCATCAGACTGGACATGCGCAAGGAGCGCCAGCCGTGCGCCGGCTTGAACTCGCCCTGGTTTGGCACTAAGTTGGATTCGTCCCTGATCCTCCATTCAAGTTCGCCACCGCACAAGAGGAGTCACCATGCGCATGTCACCTTTTCTGTTTGGCATCTTGATGGCGGGTTTGATGGGACTCGGCAGTTGCGCGATGCCGGATCGGCCGCAGCGGGCCGCGCCTTCGGATATGCCAAAGCAGTCGTTATACGAACGGCTTGGCGGCAGCCAGTCGATCACAGCGGTCGTGGACGACTTTGTTGCCAATGTCGCAGCCGACACGCGCATCAATGCAAAGTTCGCCAATGCCAATATCCCACGCCTGAAGATGAGGCTGGTTGAGCAGATTTGTGCGGGCACAGGTGGGCCATGCACTTATCAGGGCCGTGACATGCGCAGCGCGCATGCCGGCATGGGGATCACCAACAGCGAGTTTGACGCGCTGGTGGAAGATCTGGTGAAGTCGCTCAACAAGTTCAAGGTGCCGGCACAGGAGCAGAAGGAATTGCTCGGCATACTCGGGCCAATGAGAAAGGATATCGTCTCGCGCTGAATCCTCGACGCGGCCGTCACACAAAGCCTCGTTTTGCATGCGGTGGTGCTTCGCACTGCATGCGTGGCATGTCTACTTTTCGCCGAGACGACCCAGTGTCTCCGGCACGATTGCGGCGCCCACCAGATAGACCAGCGTGACGACTGCAAGGAAAACACCAAGGATAAACGGCAGGTCGGCGGGCGTGCCTGCGGCGAGCGAGGCGAGCGTCGGCATCATTCCGCCGATGGCGAAGCCGATGTTCCACGACAAGCCCGTGCCGGAGGCGCGGATGCTGGTGGGAAACCGCTCGTTCAGGAAGATGAGGATCGGCGCGAATCCGGCGCACCCGAGCATGCTGAGCGCCACCGCGTAGACGCCGCGCAGGGTGGCGCTTGGCGCGGCCGGCATCCATTGGTAGAGCAACGGCATCAGCACCAGGCTGACCGCGCCGATCAGCAGGAAGGCCCGCTTGCGGCCGACCAGCGTGCTGAAATGCCCCGCTGCCACCGACGCGACGATCACACCGAGGCTGCTCAGCATCAGGATGGCCGAGGACTCGCCGGGGGACGCCTTGATCACGACCTTGAGGAAAGTGGGAAGGTAGCCGGAAGTCAGGTAGTAGGCGCTGCCTGCGCCCACGGTCAGCAGGATGTTGACCAGCAGGATGCCACGGTACTCGCGCGAGAACAGCGTGCGCAGCGGATGCGCTTGCGGTTTGGCGTGGCCGCTGGCGGCCTTTGCCGCCTGCAGCTGCTTCCACAGCGGCGACTCTTCCAGCGAGTTGAAGATGACCAGCCCCAGCACCGAGCTGACAATGCCGGCGAAGAACATGCAGCGCCATCCCCAGACCTCGAAGGCGTCACCGGGGAACAGCGCCGTCATCGCCATGTACGTGATCGACGCCAGCAGCGCGCCGATGCCCGCGCCGCCGCCGCCGACCAGGCCGGACACCGCGCCGCGCCACGACGGCGGCACCGATTCCGTGCCGATTGTATGCGTCGAAGCGACCACGCCGCCGACGAATACGCCCTGCACCAGCCGCAGCAGGATGAACAGCGCCGGCGCGAAGAGGCCGATCTGGGCAACCGTCGGCAGCAGTCCGAACGCCGCCGTCGACAGGCCGACGCCGGTCACGGCCACCACCATGGCACCCTTGCGCCCGTGCCGGTCCGCGTAGGCCCCGAAGATCGCCGAGCCGAGCGGCCGCATCAGCAGCGTCACCGCGAACGACGCATACACTGCCGCCAGCGACAGCATCGCATGCCTGGACGGAAAGAACAGCTTGCCGATCACCGGCGCCACGAACAGCAGGATAAACAGGTCAAACAGGTCGAGCGCCCATCCCATGCACGAAGCGGTCACCGCGCCCAGCACCTGCCGGTTGTTCGCGGCCACGGGCGCGCCGCTGGTCGGCACCTTGTCATTTGCCAGCACTTCCATCGTTGTCTCCTTGTCATTTTGAATGAACGGCTCCCGGCGATGCCCGCCGGGGGCATCGTCGATGCGTCCGTCTCTCCGGCCCGGCAGGCGGGGCAGCCCCGCCCGCCCCCGCGGTCAGCTGCCGCGGAAATCGGGGTTGCGCTTCGCGTGGAACGCTTCCACACCCTCGCGGAAGTCATCTGAGCTGCGCAGGCGGCTGTAGCAGTGCCCCTCGAGTTCGATGGCGATCGACAGCGGTGCGTCCTCGGTGTCGTTGAGCAGCTTCTTGGCGGTGCGCTGGGCCAGCGGGGAGAAGGCGCGGAGTTCGTCGGCCAGTGCGTCGGTGGCGGCTTCCAGCTCGGCGTCAGCCACGCAGTCCACGGCGATGCCCCACTCGTAGGCCTGGCGGCCGGCGATGCGGCGCGAGCGCATGACAATGTCCTTGGTGCGGCCCACGCCCACCATCTTCTGCAGCCGCGCCGAGCCGCCCGAGCCTGGAATCTGGCCGAGCTTCTGCTCGGGCAGCGCGTATTCCGTGGTGGCGGTGGCGATGCGGAAGTCGCACGCCAGCGACAGTTCGAAGCCCACGCCGAAGCAGTAGCCCCGGTTGGCCGCGATCACCGGCTTGCTGCAGCGCGCCGGCGCTGCCACGTTCCACGCCAGGTTCGACACATGCTCCGGCGACGCCTCCAGGAAGCCGCGGATGTCGCCGCCGCTGGAGAAATGCTTGCCCTGCGCGCGCAGCACGATGACGCGCACGCGGTCATCGGCGTCCAGAGCCTCGAACACGGCGCGCAACTGGTCGCGGGCCGCCATCGAGATCACGTTGTAGGGCGGGCGATGCAGGATGATGTCCGCGCGCTCGCGGGCCGGATCAATCTCCACGGAAAAGCCGTCGAGATCCTGCAGGCGCTGCTGGTCGGGATGGGTCAATGCGAGGGGCTGGGTCATGTCGCTACTCCTTGATAGGTTCGCTTTGGGGAAGAGAGGAAATCACGTTGTATTCGCCCGCCGACAGCTTGCGGCGCAGGATCTTGCCGACCGGCGATTTCGGGATGTCGGCGACGAATACGTAGTCGCGCGGGCGTTTGAAGTTGACGAGGTCGGAGCCGCGGCAGTAATCGTCCAGGGCCCCGGCGTCGACGCAGCCGCGCGGCTTGACGAATGCCACCACCTTCTGGCCCCAGCGGGCGTCGGGCACGCCGGCCACGGCCACCTCGTCCACGGCGGGGTGCAGGGACAGCACCGATTCGATATCGGCGGGCGAGATGTTTTCGCCGCCGCTGATGATCATGTCGTCGACCCGCCCGGTGACGAACAGGTCGCCGTCGGCGTCGAGGTAGCCGATGTCGCCGGTGAAATACCAGCCGTCGCGCAGAGACCTGGCATTGGCGTCGTCGCGGTTCCAGTAGCCCTCGAAGGCCTCGTCGCCGCGCAGGTCGGCGATGATCTGGCCTTCCTCGCCGGGCGCGGCCAGTTCGTCCGGCGAGGCCGCGTCAAGCCGCGCCACGCGCAGCCGCGTGTTGAGGCCGGCGCGGCCCGCACTGCCGGGTTTGCGCGCCGCGTGCTGGTCGACGCTGAAGGTGTACACCTCGGACGAGCCGTAGTGGTTGACGAACAGCTCCGGGCGGAACGCCTGCTCGAGCCGGGTGAGCAGCCCGTCATTCATGGCGGCCCCGGCAAAGCCGAGCTTGGTGACGGTGCGCACGTGCGTGCTGTCGAAACCCGGCTCGGCCAGCAGGTCATGGTAGAGCGTGGGCACGAGATAGAGGCAGCTCACGTGATGGCAGGCGATGGCCTGCAGCGCCTGCGACGCGCTCCAGCGCCGCACGCAGACCAACAGGCCATCCACCAGGGCCATGGCCAGCAGGGACCGCACGCCCATGGTGTGGTACAGCGGCATCACCCCCAGCGTCCGCTCGCCGCGCCGGTACAGGTTTTGCGCGACATGTGCAAGCGCGGCCGCGCGTTCTTGCCGGTGGCGGCGTGGCACACCTTTCGGCCTGCCGGTGGTGCCGGAGGTGTACAGCATGAGCGAGATGTCGCCGGCTTCGGCCTGCGTGCTGTCCCGGCGGGGCGTGGCGTGGAGCAGGGTGTCGAACGAGAGCGAGCCGCCGGGCGCGCCGTCCAGCGCGATGCAGGGGATGTCCTGCGCGGCGGGGCTGTCCAGCACGGCGTCGGCGCTGACGGGCTCGAACACCAGCACTTTCACGCCGGCGTCGCGCACGCAGTAGTCCAGCTCGTCCGGCTTGGCGCGCCAGTTCAGTGGGACGATGACCACGCCGGCGAACTGGCAGGCCCAGTGCAGGGTGGCCATCTCCCAGCGGTTCTGCAGGATGGCGAGCACGCGGTCGCCCGGCCGCAGGCCCAGGTCGAGCAAGCCGGCGGCCACGCTGCGGATGCGCGCGAGCCATTGCTCGTAGGTCAGCAGCAAGTCACCGTCGACGATGGCGGGGGCGTGGGGGCTGCGCTCCACGCTCTGCAGGAAGGTGCGGCCGAGGTCAAGCATGGCAGCGCTCCTCGGCAACCGGGGCGGCGGGCCGGCGCGTCCGCGCGCGGCTGGCAGCCACGTCGAGCACGGCAGCGACGATCGGCGTGTAGCCCGTGCAGCGGCACAGGTGGCCGGACAGCATGTCGCGCACCTGCGCCTCGGTCGGCTCGGGCACCCGCTCCAGGTAGTCCGCGCACGACATCAGGATGCCGGCCGTGCAGAAGCCGCACTGCAGCGCATGGTGGCGGCGGAAGGCTTCCTGCAGGTCGCCCAGGCCTTCGCGCGGGGCGAGTCCTTCGACGGTATCGATGGCGCCGCCATCGGCCTGCACCGCCAGCATCAGGCAGGAACGCGCGGCCACGCCGTCCACCCGTACCGTGCACGCGCCGCAAACGCCGTGCTCGCAGCCGACGTGGGTGCCGGTGGCGCCGAGCTCATGGCGCAGGAAGTCGGACAGCAGCTCGCGCGGCGCGCACAGGCCGCTGCGTTCGGTGCCGTTCAGGGTCAGGGTGACGCGCTGGCGCTCGTCGCGCCGCATCACCGGGGGCGCACCCGAAGGTGCGCCATTAGGGGTCTTGCTCATCTTGCCTCCTCGATTGCGCGCATGCCCAGTTGCCGCACCAGGTGGCGGCGGTACTGCGCGCTGACATGGGCGTCGTCCTGCGCGCCCAGCTTCCAGCTGAAATCGTTGATCGCCTCGGCCAGCGCCTTGCCCTGCAGGCGTGGCCAGGTCTCAAGCATTGGCCGGTCGGCCACGCCGCCCACGGCCAGCACAATGGCGTCGTCCGTGACGATGGCGGCGCAGGCCACCAGCGCGAAGTCGCCATGGCGGGCGGAGAACTCCGTAAAGCCGTAGCGCGCGCCGGGCCGCCTCAGGGGGAAGCGCACCGCTTCCACCAGTTCGTCGGGCTCGCGCGCCGTCATCAGCATGCCGCGGAAGAATTCGGCGGCCGGCAGCACGCGGCGGCGGCGCAGCGAGCGCAGCACCACCTCGCCGCTGAGCGCGGTCAGCACCAGCGGCAGTTCGGCGCTGGGGTCGGCGTGGGCGATGGAGCCGCACACGGTGCCGCGGTTGCGGATCTGGAAATGCGAGATGTGCGGGAAGGCGAGCGCGAGCAGCGGTACCTCGTGGGCCAATGACGGGCGCCATTCCACACTGCCCTGGGTGGCAGCGGCGGCCACCACCAGATGGCCGTCCTCGATGCGCACGGTATCCAGGTCACGGGTGCGCGAGATGTCGACCAGCAATTGCGGCTGTGCGAGCCGCATGTTCAGCACGGCCATCAGCGACTGGCCGCCGGCCAGCACGCGGGCACCCTCGCCGGCACGGGCCAGCGCTTCCAGCGCATGCTGCGCGGATTCGGCGCGCAGGTAGTCAAAGGCGGCGGGTTTCATCGACGGACTCCCAGCAACGCCAGCAGGCGCGCGATCCAGCCCGGCTTGCGCACGGGCTTGCCCCCGGCCTGCCGGCCGAGCGATTCAAACAACTGGCGCAACACCACCTTGGCCGCGCCTTCGAGCATGCGGCCGCCGACCGCGGCGACCTTGCCGGACACCTCGGCCTCGTAGTCGTACGTGAGACGGGTGCCGGCGCCGTGCGGGGCCAGCTCGACCAGGCCCGCGCCCCGCGCGCTGCCAAGCGACGACAGGCCGGCGCCCGCCAGCCGCAGCCGGTGCGGCGGCTCCAGGTCGGACAGCGCAATCTCGGCTTCGTAGCGGGCCTTGATCATGCCCACGCCCACGGTCACGTCGGCGCGGTAGCGGTTGTCGCCGATGGGCACGAGCGCGTGGCAGCCCGGCACGACATTGGCCAGCGCCTGCGGGTCGAGCAGGACGGCGAAGACGGCCTCGGGCGTGGCGTCCAGGTCGACCGTGCCACGCGCGCTCAGGGCCTTGCCGCTCTTGCCGCCACCCCTGCCGCTCGCCGAGGCTGCACTTGCTGCCTCGGCCAGTTCGGGACGCGACGGCGGCGGGTCGTCGAAGCCGATCATCGCCATTACCCTGGCGGGCGTGAGCGGCAGGCGGATGTCACGCACGCCGAGCGCATCGGCCACCGCGTTGGCGACGCATGGCGGCGTGCTCATGTTGTTGCCCTCGCCCAGCCCCTTGGCGCCGAGCGGCGTGAACGGGCTCGGCGTCTCCAGATGGACGATGAGCGGGTCGGGCACCTCGCACGTCGTCGGGATCAGGTAGTCCGCCAGCGTGCCGGACTGGAAGCTGCCGTCCGGGCCGTAGCGGAATTCCTCCATCAGCGCCGCGCCCAGTCCCTGCGCGAAGGCGCCGCGGATCTGGCCGTCGGCAAGCGCCGGGTTGAGCAGCTTGCCGGCATCGTGCGCGGTCACGTAGCGGTCGATGCGCACGCGGCCGGTAGCGCGGTCGATCTCAACGCCGCACAGGTCGAAGGCAAAGCCGTAGCAGGCGGAGGTGTTGACGCGGTCCTGTTCGTCCGGGGCGTCGAGGTTGGGGGGCGACCAGAACACGGTTTCGCGCAGGCCGGGTTCCTCGCCGGCCGGCAGCAGCTGCGGCGACCAGTGCGGCGCATTGCTGGCCGCGCGTGCAAAGGGCACGGCGGTATCGGGCGCGCCCCGGCGCTGGATGCGGCCATCCGCGAAGGCCAGTTCGGCGGGGTCGCAGCCCACGTGCGAGGCCACGATGCGCGCCAGCTTGTCGCGTACGCGGGTGGCCGCCAGGTGCACGGTGCCGGCCACGGCCCCCGCGAAGCGGCTGGAATAGTTGCCGGCGGCCACGGACCACGCATCCTTGTGCGTGTCGAATTCGACGTTGACCACGACGTCGGCCGGATCGATGCCGAGCACGTCGGCTACGACCTGCGCCGACACGGTCATGTGTCCCTGTCCCGCCGGCGTGGAAGCGATGGTCACCACCACGCCACCGAGCAGGTCCACGCTGACCGTGGCGCTGGCGATGGCGCCGTTCTTCGGACCCGCCTTGCGGCGCGCGTCGGCCGGCGTGGCGGTAGTGATATAGCCCATGTTTGACACCGAGGGCTCGACGATGGCCGCAAAGCCGATGCCGTACAGCCTGCCCTCGGCACGCGCGGCGTCGCGGCGGCGCTTCAGCTCGCCGTAGCCACCCGCGTCCAGCGCACGCGACATTGCCAGCTGGTAGTTGCCGGAGTCGAGTAGCGCGCCCGCCGCGGCGCGATAAGGAAAGGCATCGGCGGGAACGAAGTTGCGCCGGTAGACGTCGAGGGGATCCAGGCCCAGCTCCGCCGCGATCCGTTGCACCAGCCGCTCCAGCGCGAAGTACACCTGCGGACCGCCGAAACCGCGCACGAGCCCGGTAGGCGTCTTGTTGGTCAGCACCACGCGGTTGCGCACCAGCAGGTTGGGAATCGCGTAGGCACCGGTCAGCAGGCCATGCATGCGGTAGAAGGTGGCGGGCTCCGGGGCGCGAAGATAGCCGCCGCAGTCCTCAAGCTGGTCGTACGAGAGCGCGACGATCCGACCGTCCGCCTCGACCGCGGCTTCCAGGGTGGAAAGCCGCGCGGTAGCAGAAGTGGCGGCGCTCAGGTGCTCGAGCCGGTCTTCCACCCACTTCACCGGCGCGCCCGCCTTGCGCGAGGCGAGGCACATCAGCACCACGTAGGGGAACACCGCCTGCTTGACGCCGAAGCTGCCGCCCGAGTCGCGCGGCGCGACATGGCGCAGGCGGTTGGCCGGGACCTGCAGCGCCATTGCCATGACGGCGTGCAGCGAAAACGGCCCCATGAAGTTGGAAGTGACCTGGTAGCCCTCATTGGCCGGCAAGTGTTCGGCAATCACCACGCCGCACTCGATCGGCGTGCAAGTGTTGCGCGGGTAATGGGCGGTCAGCGCCACGCGGTGCGGCGCGGTGGCAAAGGCGGCCTCGGGGTCGCCGTAGCGGAAATGGCGGTCGCTGGCCACGTTGCTGCCGAGGCCGGGATGCAGCACGCTCGCGTCGTTGGCGACGGCGGCCTCGATCGATACCACCGGCGGCAACACGCGGTACTCCACCCGCACGAGGTCGAGCGCATCCTCCGCCAGCGCGCGGCTCTCGGCTATCAGCACGGCCACCGGCTCGCCCACATAGCGCACGCGCTCCATGGCCAGTGCCCACTGCTCCATCGGCGCCTTCACGCCCACCACGAAGGGCCTCGACCAGCCGGGCAGGTCGGCCCCGGTCAGCACGGCATGCACGCCCGGCGCCTTCAACGCGGCGGCGCAGTCGATGGCGCCAAGTTCGGCGTGCGCGTGCGGCGAGCGCAGGATGGCGGCGTGCAGGGTACCGGGCCTCACGCCCAGGTCGTCGGCATAGCGTCCACGGCCGGTCAGGATGGCGGCGTCCTCGACGCGCTGCATCGGGCGCCCAACGTGCGGCGCACGCCGGATCTCCTGTGTCTCCTGAACCGTGCCGGTCGTTTCGCCAGCATCGAATCTCTTCATTTGCGACTCCGTGTTGCGAGACGGTCTCGGGCCGGGCGGCCAGCGGAACCGTTCAACGTCAAACGGAGATTAGGGAGATTCCGATATAACGACTAATATTGTTTTTTGATCCGCGCAATCAAATATTATGATGTGGCGATAGCCAGGCTTGCGCTGCCTTGGTGACACCGGCTGCAAGAAAACAAGTTGTTTTGTAGGGGCGCCAGCATTTGCGGGCGCCATCATGGAAATTGATGCCGATGCTGTACTTCTATTGATATCTGCCCGCACATGGACCTCAAGCAAATCCAATACTTCATCGCGCTGTTCGAGGACGGCTCCGTCACGCGTGCGGCCAAGCGGCTGAACATCGTGCAGCCGGCGCTCAGCATGCAGATCGCACGGCTGGAAGAGGAATTCGGTCAGAAGCTGTTCGAGCGCATTCCGCACGGCATGGTGCCGACGGCTGCGGGTCGCATGATGTACCGTCTGTTCCTGCCCATCGTGCGTGACATCTCCGGCGCCCGGCAGCAGATGATGCAGCGAGAAGAGCAGATGGCCGGCCGCATCACGCTTGGCATGGTGGCGTCCGAGACGGAGAGCGTGCTGGTGGATTCGCTGGCGCGTTTCAACGCGCGCTATCCGAACGTAGAGGTATCGGTCGCGGACGGCTTCAGTACCGCTCTGATCGATCTGGTTTCCGCCGGCCAGCTCGACGCGGCGGTGGTCCATCGCCAGCGCGGCCGCCTGGCGCTGCAGGTGCAGCCGATGCACGACGAGGAAATGGTGCTGGTGACCAGCGCAGAGCACGGGCCGGACCTGCCGGAATCCGTGGAGATGGCAAAGCTACCGGCACTGGAGTTGGTGCTGCCGACCAAGCGCCATGGCCTGCGCGTCGTGCTGGACACGGCCACGCAGGCGCAGGACGTCACGCTTGCGCCGAAGTTCGAGATCGACATCCTCGGCACCATCGTGCGGTTCGTGCAAGCCACGCGCTTTGTCACGGTGCTGCCGCGCATCGTGGTGCAGCGCGCAGTGGAAGATGGCCGGCTGCGCATGCATACCATCGTCGCGCCGCGTATCGTCCGGCATCTGGTCTGCGTGAGCCATCCGCAACGGCCGTTAAGCACAGCCACTGAGGCGTTTATCGCCATCGTGACCGAGGAAATCAGGCGGGTTTCCGGGATGGAGCAGGCTCCGATCGAAGGCGGTAGCCTGACCTAGCGCCCCGTTCCCAAGCCGATCCGGTGCCGCTCCACTGGCGGCACCCTGCGCGGAAAACGCGTCATTCACAGCAGCCGCGCCTACAACGACTTCAGATACTCCGCCAGATCCGCAATCTGCTCAGCGGTCAACCCCAGCCCTTGCCTGGTGTTATAGGTCTGAGCAACGTCCTCCAGCGTTGCAGCCGACCCGTCATGGAAGTAGGGCGGATGCTGCCACACACCCCTGAGCGGACTGGTTCGATACTGCTTGCTTGCCGAACGTGAGGCATAGCTGGGCGATTCCGGTTCGACCATCGAGTCGCCTGGCGGGTGCAGGCGCGCATTGGCGTCGGTAAACAGTGCGCCGCTATGGCAGGTGGCGCAGCGGCCGGCGCCTTCGAATACCAGCCTGCCTCGCTGGGCCGCCACGGCGTCGAAGCTGCCGGCGGGCGGCGCCGGTGCTTTCAGGGACAGCTGGTAGGCTTGCAGGGCCGGCAGCTTGCTGGTGACCAGATCTTCCGTGCCATGCGTGATCGACAGGTTCAGCCGGGGCTCGGTGAAGGTGCCGAGGCCGCCCATTTCGACCACGGCGACATAGCGGTTCCAGTAGGCGATCTCTTCGCCGTCGCCGGTGACGGTAATGCGATGGATGCCGTCCAGGCCGTAGGCGGGCGGAATCACCACGGGCTTGCTGAGTCCGTCGACATTGTTCCTCGGATCGAACTTGCCTGCGCCCCAGGCATTGAGCACGGCTTTGTTGGCAGCATCGACGGCAGGCGACAACGCGATGATGGCGCCCGGATTGAGGTCGCGATTGGGCCATCCGTCCAGGCGCTTGCCGATGCCCGGTGCGAACGAATTGTCGACGGTGGAATGACACAGCGCGCAGGTAATGCCGACGCGAACCAGCTTGTCGACTCCATTCACCGTTTGCACCGTGCCCTGGACGCCGACGACCGCGTTCAGCTTCAGCAGCGCCACCGTGGTGGCCGGGCTGTTCAGGTCGACCGTGCCGTTGGCGATGCCGTCTGCGACCGCTGCCGGCAAGGCTTCGGCATCCACCTTCAACCCGACGGACAGCGCGGTCACGGGGTCGACCATGGTGCTGATGACCTCATGCATCTTCAGCGTATCGGTCCAATGCGCTTCATCGCCGAACGTATCGAAGCGGAAAATCTGCTTGCCCTGCTCGACGAGTGCCGCCTGCCTCGCCGCGTCATTGCTGGCCGGGGCGGAATCGCCGGAGGAGCCGCCGCACCCAGTGATTGCAGTGATCGCGGCGCCTGTTGCCAGGACGGTCAGCAGTTGCCAGTATCGGGATGCCCCGCGCATCCGTTGAATAGGGCGCCCGGTCGCCGTTGCCGCCGCGCGAGGCGCGGGGCTGGACGGATGCGGCTTCATTTTCATGACTCCTCCCGGTGGTTGGGTCTCGCAGCGCCGGACAGCCGGGCAGCGGCTCACTGTCATTAGACGCAGGAGCCAGCGCGAAGGTGACAAGCCGCACCGGGCGAGCGTGTCGAAAGGCAGGCAGCGGACTATTGTCAAAGACAGGGTGGCCTTGCCTGTCACCTTTGCGCGGCTCCATGCGTCTAATGGACGCGGAACGTATGCGAAGCGGACAGGGAAGCGGCGCAATAGCCACGACAAGAAGGAACGGGAAGGGAGGAGGAACCCCACGATGCCAAATGACCGGATCGACCTGCGTCCCCCGCCGCTAATGGCCGATCCCCGGCCCGATGCCGACCTGGTGGCAAGTGCGCGGGCGGGAAGCGCCGACGCGTTCGCGGTCATCATGCGCCTCAACAATCGCCTTCTGTTCCGTGCGGCGCGCGGCGTGGTGGCGGACGACGCCGAAGCCCAGGACATCGTCCAGGAGACCTACCTGCGGGCATTCACCAGCCTGGACACGTTTCGGGGCGACGCCGCTTTGAGCACCTGGCTGGTGCGCATCGCCATCAACACGGCGTTGAGCGCTCAGCGCACCAGGGGGCGTTTCGTGCCGATGAAACAGAGTGAAGAAGAAGGCGCGGATTCCTGGCAGGAGACACTGATGGCAATGGGCAGCGCAGACAGCGAACGACCCGACGCGATGGCAGAACGCGGCCAGATGCGCGACATCCTGCAAGCCGCGATCGAGCGGCTGCCAGCGATGTACCGCAGTGTATTCATGCTGCGCGCGGTCGAGGACATGAGCGTCGACGAAGCGGCATTCTGCCTTGGCGTGAGCGGCGACGTGGTGAAGACCCGCTTCCTGCGCGCGCGCATGATGCTGCGCGCCATCCTTGCCGAGCAGGCGGCGCCCTACCTGCACGGGACCTTCCAGTTCGCAGGGTCTCGCTGCGATGCCGTGGTCAGCCACGTGCTTGGGCAACTCGACGTGCGCGGACTGCTCACGCCGCATTGACGACGGACCTCGGTCGTCGAATGGCTCGACGCGGGCAAACTAACGCTGTCAGTCTTCAAAACGCAGAGGCGAGCCTCGCAGTATAGATATCGGAGCGCACACTATTCCGAATGCGCACGTCGCGCGCATACTGAAGCTGCATTTGCGTCTGCTCGTTCTGAAGTCGGTCATGATCCGGCACTTTTCTTGTGCCCCATAAAGCGGCCGCGGCTGGGTGTGATTTCCACGGTTATCGAGGCGCTTCGCACACCACCTGGGGACGATATGCCAGAGTGAGATAGCCGATCCGTCGATTTAGCACTCTTCGATCGACCAGAGGGGGCACTACACTCCGTCGCATAGCCTTCGACAAGCCCTACCCAACCATGAAGCAAGTCAGCTCATCATTCACAAGCGACATGGCGGACCAGTATCCGGACCTCGTATGCGGCTTCGAGAGTCCCTTCTCAAGCTATGGAGGGAGGGCCGGATTCTACGGAAGAATCGAAACCCTCCAGTGCTTCGAGGATGCCAAGCTGCTTCGGTCTCGCCTCGCGGAGCCGGGCCACGGCAAGGTGCTCGTGGTTGACGCGGGCGGCTCTCGCAGGGTTGCGGTCCTGGGCGACAAGATGGCCCAACTGGGACTGAACAATGGATGGACCGGCGTCATAGTCAATGGCGCGATCCGGGATTGTGAAGCACTCGCGGGTATGGATTTCGGTGTCCTGGCAATGGGCGCCGTCCCGATCCGGGGGGGCTTTCAGGGCGGCGGACAGTGCAACATCGCCCTCACTATTGCCGGAATCGTTTTCACGCCGGGCTTCTACGCCTATTGCGACGCCGACGGCATTCTCCTGTCGAAGACTGAAATCGACCCAGGCTTCTAGTTCCAGGACGTAACCGGTCTGAACCGATCGCCTTCAGACCGAGGTCTGGCACGCGTTCCAGCCACGCGCACCAAGCGGCGCCCCGCTCAGCTGCTCATTCCCCCCCGAAGGCCCGACCTTTCCCGGCATTTGCTACCTGCATACGGGCGTGCGTTCGCCTCGGGTGGGCGAGGCTGTGATCGGGACGCTGAATCAATCCCTGGACGCTCGTCTGCTGAATTCGACGAAGCGTGGCGGGCCAGGACCGCCCTGATCTGAAGCCATGAGTTTTCGAGATACCGGCAGCTTGAATCGCTAATTGTGGAAAACGTGCGGCATTCATAGAGTAGTCACTCATCGGGCCGTTAGAGCCAGATAGTCAGGAGACAACATGCACCGTACTCGATTCTGCCGGAGCCTCGCCTCCACGATCACCAGCATCCTGCTGGCGACAACTATGCATGGGGCACGTGCGGATGCGCATGACACGCCAATGAAGCTGGTGGTGATCGTTGCACCGGGGGGTAGTGGGGATGCCGTTGCCAGGTTGGTGGCGGCAAAGCTGACCGGACAATTGGGACGGCCAGTGATCGTAGAGAACAAGCCTGGAGCGGGAGGGAATCTCGCAACGCAAACCATTGCGCGCTCTGCTCCTGACGGTGCGTCGCTGCTGGTTTCGTCGAACAATCATACGATAAACCCGACCCTCTATGCGGATGCCGGCTACAAGATCGATGATCTGAAGCCGGTGGCCATCCTCATGCGCGGGCCCTCCGTGATCGTAGTCCCAGCGAACTCTCCCTACACTTCGCTGCAAGCGCTCATTGACGCCGCAAAGGCTCGCCCGGACACGATAGCGTACGGCAGCGCAGGCATTGGAACGCCAAGCCATATCGCAGGCGAGCTGTTTGCGCGTGCGGCGGGAATCAGGCTCGTTCACGCGCCTTACCGAGGATCCGGGCCTTCATTGAGCGATGTCGCCGGAGGCCAGATTCCGGTCGCGGTCGCCACGCTGGTTGCAGCCAGACCCCTCATCAAGGCGGGCAAGGTCAGAGCGCTCGCGGTGACATCAAAGCACCGTTGGCCAGGCGCGGAAAGCATTCCGGCTGCATCGGAGACAGGGATGCCGGAGTACGAGCATCTGACCTGGCTGGCACTGTTTGCCCCCAAGGGCACGTCACCCGAGGTGGTCAACCGTCTCAACAAGGCAACCAGTGAGGCCCTCGCCGACAGGGAAGTCAAGCGCAAGATTACGGAGCTCGGCGGGGAGGTTGATCCCATCGAAACGACAGCCGTGAAAGCCTTCATCGATGCGGACTACGCCGTATCGACTCAACTTGTTCGCAGTGCAGGACTGCGGGCAAACTAAACCAGGAAGGGGATAGTGATGTCGAATGCTAGTGCCATGGCCGTTGAGGCGAACGTTGAGTCGACTGGTAGCCTGCCGTCGTTGGAGATTCTCGGGCCCAGGGCGGAGATTTGCTTTCGCCGCCCGGACGTCCACAACCGAGTCCAGCCGGAAGACATTGTCGAGTTGAATCGACACTTTGACCGCATCGAAGCGGATCCGGCGGTACGAGTTGTGGTGTTCTCCGGCTCCGAAAAGGCCTTCAGCTCAGGGTTTCATCTCGGCGTGCTGCGTGGCTCCGGCGATGGAGCGCGACAGTTCGAGGCACTCACGGATCGACTGGAGAGCCTTCGCCCGATCACTATCGCAAAGGTGAATGGGCCCGTCTACGGCGGAGCTACAGACCTCGTTATGTCCTGCGATTTCCGCTATGGCAGGATTGGCGTCCAGATGTTCATGCCAGCAGCCAAGCTGGGACTTCACTACTATCCGCATGGCCTTCGTCGTTGGGTAAGCCGACTCGGGCTCGGCGCTGCCAAGAAGCTATTTCTGACCTCGAGCACCATCAGCCATGCCGAAATGCTGGCAATCGGCTACCTCGACGAGGTACATGAAAGTGCCCGGCTGGATCACGCGGTGAACACACTCGTCGACAAGATTCTCGCCCAGGCTCCTACGGTATCTGCGCGTATGAAGCAGGTACTCAATGCAGTGGCGCGCCAGGAGTATGACGACGAGTTTGCCCGCGGAGGCTTTGAGCTAAGCCTCGGGAGCCAGGATCTGCGCGAGGGGCTTGCTTCCTGGGCCGAGAAGCGCATTCCCAACTTCAAGGGTGCATGATGGATCAACTTCACTTGACAGCGCAGCGTCCACTCGAGGGCGTTCGGGTTCTCGAGTTATCCCAGATTATGGCTGGCCCAATCTGCGGCCTGATGCTGGCCGATCTGGGTGCGGAAGTCATCAAGATCGAAAAGATCTCGGGTGGCGATGACGCTCGGGCCTTCAATAACTCCGGCACGCCCAACGAAATGCCGGCGTCCTTTCAGATGATCAACCGCGGCAAGAAATCCGTCGCGATCGACATCCGTACCGAAGAGGGGCGGATGCTCTTGCTCAGGCTGGTGAAGGACGCCGACATCCTGACGGAAAATTTCCGCCCTGGCACGCTTCAACGTCTTGGTTTGGGGCCGGATGTCTTGCGCAAGGAAAATCCACGGCTTATCTGTGTATCGGTGAGCGGGTACGGGCCCAAAGGACCCATGGCGGATCATGGAGGGTTCGACCTCGTGCTGCAGGCGTTTTCTGGCCTGATCAGTGTCACGGGGGAGGCGGATCGGCCGCCAGTTAAGCCAGGCGTGCCCATCGCGGACATCAATGCCGGCGTCATGGCGGCCCTCGGCGCGCTCGCTGCGTATGTTCACCGACTAAGGACAGGGGAGGGTCAATGGGTTCAGACGTCGCTCCTGCAGGTATCCGTGCAACAACTGTATTGGTACGCTGCCCTGTTTTTCTCGGCGGGGAAACTACCGGAGCGATTGGGCACGGCGCATCCGATCATTGCTCCCTACCAAACCTATCGGTGCGCCGATGGCGACCTGGCCATAGGCGGAGGCAACGACACGAACTGGAGGAAGATTTGCAAGGTTCTGGAGAGGCCGGAATGGGAAAATGACGTCCGCTTTGCGACGCCGAAGTCCCGCCTGGAGAATCGGGCCGCATTGGAGAGCGCGCTCAACAGCGTCCTTGCCATGCGTACCCGTGCGGCGTGGGAGCATGCATTCATAGTCGCTGGTGTTCCGGTTGGCCCCGTGCAGACGGTCGACGAAGCTTTGAACCATGCACAAACACGAGCGGTTGGCATGGTGATTGACGTCGATAACGCCAATGGCGGTACCGCACAGGCGATTGGCCTGCCGCTGCATTTCAATGGGGAGAATAAACCTGCGCGCACCGCCGCGCCGTTCCTTGGCGAACACACCAGGGAGTTGCTGAGCACAATCGGAGTAGGGCCAGAAGACTATACATCCCTATGCTCCGCAGGCGTGTGCCTGGGCTATGAGGGCTCTTCGGCGCTGCCAGATCAGGCGAGCGGCGGCGCTGAGGCATTTACGGTGCAAATCGCCTGACCCCGGGCCAGTCGCCACGCGCAACGAGGTTATCTATTACCTCGACTACCAGGTCGCGGATGGCAAGTTGCAGCGGTTCCTGAGGTACGTCCACTGCTCTGCAGAGGGCGAGCTTTCGGCACAGGGGAGGATCGATATGAATTGCCGGTGTGCATTCGATGTCGGTTGGCAACAGGGCCGACAGCGGGAGCACCGTGCCTCCCACTCCGGCCCTCACCAGTCTCAGCAATGTCTGTGGATTGGAACCCTCGGCGACAATATTCGGGCGGATGCCTGCGGCACGGCAAGCGTCCTCCACGATTGTCCTGACATTATTCGGTAGCGCTGGCATGACCATCGGGTGATCCTGGATGAGTGTGAGGGCCTGTGCCTCGCTCGGATCCTCCACTGGGATACCAACCAGGTAGAAGTCCTCGATCAAAAGCGGAATCGCCTCAATGCCTCGAGCCAGGTCCTCCATGAAGAGGAGTGCCTGGTCCAGGCGATGGTTAACCAAAAGCTCAGCCAGGTACGAGCTTGGGTATTCAAATATGCAGGGGGTGACAGCCGGGTATAGCGCCTTGACGCGCTTGATGAACTCGACCGAAATCGCTTGCGCGACACTTGCGGGCAGGCCAATGGTCACGGTGCCTCGCAGTCCGGTGGCGCTTTGCGGCGCCTTCTCTTTCATTTGACTGATCTGCTGCAGCACTGCGCGCGCGCGCCGGCAGAATTCTATTCCGGCTTCGGTGGGGAGCACCCCGCGAGAACTACGGCTCAAGAGTTGTGTGTCAAGTTCGTCCTCCAGTCTTGCGATCTGGAGACTCAATGCCGACTGCGAGATATGAACTGCGTCTGCGGCTTTGGACAAGCTTCCCAACTCTACGACGGCGACGAAATAGCGCAATTGCCTGAGTTCCATTCTCGCTCACGATTGTGTTTCGCCGAATATAGCTTGTGTTCGTGAAGGGGCGCCACTTTCATGTGCCAGTTGGAACCATCGGAATTTGCCGCGCACTACTTCTGAGCTAGGCCGTCAACGGTACGTCCATGGCGGGCGGTGCGACATATTCAGTCATTCGTCGGCGCGACAAATCCATATGAGCCCGCACGATTTCCCCCGCAGCGCCGGCATCATGTCGCTCGATGGCGCTGATGATTTCGTCATGCTGGTCCGCCGCCTTGTTCATCTCCGGGTGCAGGTCTGCCGAAGTTGGATGCCGGTAGAAGAGCTTTCCCAGCCGGGCGTGGTCTATCAGAACGCGGCGCAGGCTGGGCATCAGATAGGGGTTGTGCGCCATTTTCCCGATCTGCAGGTGAAACTGGTCGTTGAATAAGACGCGATTGTCGACATCGTTGTTCTCGATCGCTTCACGGAACTTGGCCTGGATAGCTTTCAGCTCATCGATTTCCTTGGCCGTGGCATTTGAGGCCGCAAGCTGCGTTGTCGCAACGTATATCAGCGGTGCAGCGAGAAAGAAATTCCGCAGCGACTGATGGTTCATCGAGGACACGCGAGCAGCCCGATTGGCTTCTAGTTCGATGTATCCCTCGGCCGCCATCTGCCTCATGAGTTCGCGTACCGGCGGCCTGGATAGCCCGAATTCTTCGCTTAGTGCCAGTTCGTCCACAACGGCGCCGGGAGCCAGCTCCATGCTGACAATGCGTCGCCGCAGCGTTTCGCTCAGAAGCGTCTTACGGTCAACAGAGCCATCCGCCGTTTGCGGGTCGGCTTCTGCGCGTTCTCGGGTCTTGGGCATTCGCGGTCCAATGTCTATCAATCGTAGACAGTATATTAAAAATTCAGGGATCGTTCCGTGGGGGCCCAACTCCTGGCTCACGTTCGAAGCGACTACTCATACGCCGCTTTTGCCTCCCAAGCCGCGGCGACGGCTGCGCTTGCGCCCGTTCCTGTCCATCTGCCTCCCCACGTATTCCCCAGCAATCCGTCTATTTAGTAGCTAATGCAGCACTATTTGACGCGAGATAACGCGCGTAAACCCGGATAGGAGCTAGCCTATCGTTGAACTATTCTCTGTCTACAAATGATAGACACATCGCCGACAGGATGTCTTACGAGCATCGAGGCGATCCGAGCGAGACGATAGACCATGCGAGTTACAGCCCTTCCAGCCGACGATTCGACCTGCGGCTGGTTTCATTTGAGCCCTCCGCGCAAGCCCATGCCGTCCCATACCGGGACGACCAAGGCACGATGGGTGGTGGTCGGCGCAGGGTTCACGGGACTCGCGTCGGCCCGGCAACTGGCCCTCAACTTCCCGCACGACGAAATCGTGCTGGTGGAAGCGCAAGAAGTCGGGTATGGCGCGTCCGGACGAAACGCAGGATTTGCGATTGACCTGCCCCACGACATCGGGGCTGATGACTACATCGGCGATATCGCAACTGCGCAGAAGTGCCTGAGCCTCAATCTGACTGGGCAGAAGATCCTGAAGTCGCTGGTTGAGGAATTCCAGATCGATTGCCATCTCCGGCCGTCCGGCAAGTACCAGGCAGCGGTCGAAGACAGGGGTATCGCGGTATTGGACGCGTATCGCCGGGGCCTGGACAAGCTGGGTCAGCCCTACGAAATGATCGAGGGCGCAGGCTTGCCCGACCACATCGGGATCTCGTTCTACAAGAAAGCCTTGTTCACGCCGGGAACGGCGCTCGTCCAGCCGTCAGCGCTGGTTAAAGGACTGGCGAACTGCCTGCCTCCGAATGTCAGCCTGTACGAACACACGCCCATCACGGACGTGGAGTACGGCGACAAGATCGTTCTGTCCCATGCGAATGGCCGCATCATCGCTGACACCCTGGTGCTCGCAAACAATGCTTTTGGCCAGCGCTTCGGCTTCCTGCAGGGCACGATGCTGCCCATCTTTACCTACGCCAGCCTCACCCGTCCGCTGACGACGGCCGAGCAGGAGCGCCTGGGGGGGAAGGAATTCTGGGGGCTGATTCCTGCCGATCCGTTCGGCACGACGCTGCGCCGCACCCACGACAACCGCATCCTGGTCCGCAACAGCTTCAGCTTCAATCGCGACGGGCGCAGCAAACAGGAGTATCTGGACCGGTTTGTCCAATGCCATCGGACTTCATTTGAACGGCGCTTTCCGATGCTGCCGGATGTCGCATTCGAGTACACGTGGGGCGGTTCGCTGGCGATGTCGCGCAATCACATGGGCCACTTTGGCCAGCTAGCCCCGAATGTCTATGGCGCGCTCTGCTGCAACGGTCTGGGGGTCACCCGCGGAACCGTAACGGGCAAGCTGCTGGCTGACCATCTGGCCGGGAAGCGAGACCCGCTGATCGACTTCCTGCTTGCCTCACCGAAACCTAACAAGAACCCTCCCGAGCCGCTCCTGTCCCTGGGGGTGAACGCCAATCTTTGGCTCGGCCAGCATCGAGCGGGGAGGGAGGTCTAGCACCAGGCTTGCCAGGACCAGGCCTGAAATCAAGCCGCATAGCAGTCGGTTCACGGAAACCGGATAACCAGTTATTTCATTGACGAGACTCGGAATCGCGCGCAACGCGATTTCCGGGCACTAGCAGGAGACAAAGCGTGGCGAATCATCAGTCGGTCGAGGACGTTCCTCTCAATGCTTTTCATCAGTTGCTCTGCGTGCGCTCAGGCGGTGGCTGGGTCCTGGATGGCTACGTGCTGAGCATCATTGGTGTCGCCATGGTGCCGCTGGCTGCCGCCCTGGAGCTGACAAGCTTCTGGCAGGGCATGATTGCGGCGTCGGCGCTCATCGGCATCTTCTTCGGTGGCTTTCTCGGCGGGCTTCTGACCGGTCGCCTTGGACGCCAGAAGCTGTATTTCTTCGGGCCGGCAATTTTCGTCCTGTGCTCGCTGGCGCAGTTCTGGGCGAGTTCCGGCATCGAGCTTTTCGCGCTCCGGTTCCTGATTGGGATTGGCGTCGGATTCGAATATCCCGTCGCCGGCTCCCTGCTGGTGGAGTTCATGCCGAAGAAGTATCGGGGTCCTCGGCTGGCCATGCTGACTATCCTGTGGTTCGCAGGGGCGGCATTGGCTTACGTTGTCGGTAATGCGCTTCTCGATACCGGTCGCACCGACGCCTGGCGTCTGGTGCTCGCCAGTCCGGCGGTCATTGGGGTAGTGCTGCTCCTGCTGCGTCTCGGTACACCCGAGTCGCCGCGCTGGCTCATCAGCAAGGGCCGGACCGCGGAGGCCGAACGGGTCATCAAGAAGGTCTATGGGCCGGCGTTCTCGCTGAAGAACCTTCCCGAGCAGCCCGCCGAGACGAAAGTATCTCTTCTCAGTCTGCTGCATTCCGGATACGGCAAACGCATGCTCTTCGTTTCAGTTTTCTGGAGCTGCTCCGTGATTCCGGTGTTTGCGGTGTATGCATTCGCACCGACGGTGCTGGCAGCACTGAATCTCAAAGGTGCATGGGCTTCCTACGGATCTGTCGCCATCACCATGCTCTTCGTTGTCGGCTGCTATATCGCTACGAAGCTAATCAACGTCATCGGCCGGCGCAGCATGCTGATCCACAGCTTCCTGTGGTCGGGTCTGGCACTGCTGGGGCTCGGCGCTTTCTCCGATGGCACGGAAATGCTCGTGCTGGTCCTGTTCGGTGCCTACGCCGTCATCATTGGTGGAGCGCAGGTGCTGCAACTGGTCTATCCCAACGAACTCTTCCCCACTGAAATCCGTTCTGCCGCCGTAGGTTTGGGGGCATCGCTGTCCCGGATCGGCGCCGCCATCGGGACCTGGTTGGTACCCATCGCGCTGCAGAGCTACGGCATCGGCTTCACGATGTACGCCGCTGCAGGCGTCACGCTGGTTGGCTTGCTCGTGTCCGTGGCACTTGCTCCCGAGACCCGCTCGCTGAGTCTTCAGGAAGCGGCATCTCTGAGCCGCTAGTCCGAACATCCCATCACACTATTTCCCGTTTTACGGAGCAACCATGAAATTTCAAGGCATTTACACCCCGGCTATCGCGCCGCTGACTTCGGAAGGCAATATCGACCATACAGCCTACGCGGAAGTGCTGGAATCGCTGATCGAGGCAGGCGTGCACGGCATCATCGTCGCCGGCTCGACTGGCGAGTACTATGCGCACACGACGGAAGAGCGCCTGGCACTCGCCGCGCACGCCAAAGAGGTCATCGGTTCGCGGGCCCAACTTATCGTCGGGACCGGTGCTGTGCGTACGGAAGAGTCGATTCAATACGCCACCGCAGCCAGGGCCATCAAGGCCGACGCCATTCTCGTTGGCTCGCCGCCCTATGCGCTGCCTACCGAAGCGGAGAATGCCGCCCACGCACTCGCTATCGACAAAGCCGCGGGTTTGCCCATCATGCTCTACAACTACCCCGGGAGAATGGGCGTGTCGATGGGGCGCGAGTACTTCCGTACCGTTACGTCGGCGTCGAAGAACTTTGTGGCCATCAAGGAAAGCTCCGGCCAGGCGTCGCAACTGCACATGCTCGCCACCGAGTTCCATGACATCGGCATTTCGTGCGGCTGGGACGACCAGGCTCTGGAGTTCTTTGCCTGGGGCGCGCAAAGCTGGGTTTGCGCAGGGTCGAACTTCATCCCTCGCGAACATATCGCGCTGTACGAAGCATGCGTGATTGAAAAGAACTTCGACAAGGGGCGCCGCATCATGTCTGCCCTGATGCCGTTGATGGACTTCCTGGAAGGTGGAAAGTTTGTGCAGTCTATCAAGCATGGCTGCGCGCTGGCAGGCCTGCGCCCGGGCGGGGTGAGGGCGCCGCTGCAGGACCTCGATGACGCCGAGAAGCGCCGGCTGCAGGCAATCGTCGTCGAACTCAAGCGGCAAGTCGCCGCGATCGTCGGGGAGAAGGTCTGATGGCACAACTTCTCACTGCTGCCGAATACGCCGCGCTGGCCGGAAAGTTGAAACTGCCGACGCAGGCATTTGTCGACGGAGCCTTTGTCCGTTCGGTGTCTGGCAAAACGTTCCAGACCACCAATCCGGCAACCGGAGAAGTCCTCACGGAAATCTCCGCCTGCGATGCGCGCGACGTCGATATCGCCGTGGCGAAGGCCAAGGCCGCGTTCGAGGATGGCCGCTGGCATCGTCGCTCGCCAGGCGAGCGCAAGAGCGTGCTGCTCCGGTTCGCCGACCTGCTCGAGGCGCACGCGCACGAACTGGCGGTCATGGAAAGCCTGGACAGCGGCAAGCCGATCCGGGAGTGCCAGAACACCGACGTCCCGGAGACCATCCATACCATCCGGTGGCATGCCGAACTCATCGACAAGATCTATGACAGCACCGCGCCTGTCGGCTCGAATGCGCTATCACTGGTCGTGCGCGAACCTATTGGCGTGGTCGGTCTCGTTCTGCCGTGGAATTTTCCGCTGCTGATGCTCGCCTGGAAGATTGGTCCGTCCCTGGCGGCCGGATGCTCCGTTGTTGTCAAACCGGCCAAGGAAACCACGTTGACGGCCCTTCGGGTGGCAGAGCTTGCCCATGAAGCCGGCGTCCCGGCCGGGGTCTTTAACGTCCTGCCAGGCGGTGGCAAGGAAGTAGGCGAGCCGCTGGGCATGCACATGGACGTCTCCATGGTCAGCTTTACGGGTTCGACGGCCACCGGGCGGCTCTTCCTCAAGTACGCCGCGGAATCGAACCTGAAGCGCATTGTCCTCGAATGCGGGGGGAAGAATCCCGCGGTCGTGATGAAGGACATCGAGGACATCGATGCCGTGGCACAGCATGTCGTCAACGGTGCGTTCTGGAACATGGGCGAAAACTGCTCGGCTTCCTCGCGTCTGATCGTTCATGCCGATATCAAGGACGAACTGTTGACCCGAATTGGCGTTCATATGCGCGAATGGAAGATGGGCAACCCGATCGATCCGGAATTCCGCGTTGGTTCGCTGGTAAGTGAAGCGCACTTCGAGAAGGTTCGCTCCTACATCGAACAGGCTGCAGACGAAAAACTGTCCGTAGCATTTGGCGGAAGTACGCAAGCAGGTAACTTCGTCGAGCCGACGGTGGTGGACGGCGTGGGCAAGGATAGTCGCCTGTTCAGGGAGGAAATCTTCGGGCCGATCCTGTCCGTGACGACGTTTGACAGCACTGAAGAAGCCATTGCGCTGGCGAATGATTCGGTCTATGGCCTGGCTGCCTCGGTCTACACGAGCAACCTGAACAGTGCCATTCGACTGTCGCGGGAAATCCGCGCCGGCGTTGTAACGGTAAACTGTTTTGGGGAAGGCGATATCACCACGCCTTTTGGCGGCTACAAGGAGTCGGGATTCGGCGGGCGGGACAAGTCGATTTGGGCTCATGACCAGTACACCGAGATGAAAACCATCTGGATCGACGTGCCGGCATAGCAGGTAGCGGCCGTCGGGGGAGGGCGCCATGGACGAATGCCATGGCGCTGCCCTCGACGCCACGCTGGGCAACCAGGGCGCAATACTGGTCGAAACTCGTTAATCAGTCGTCAACTATCCTCGTCGATCAAGCAGCTGCTCCGCTCTCGTTCGATGACCAACCGTAAGTGCTGTCATGCAAGGCAAGAGAAAAGCAACGCTGATTGGGCTGATCGCAGTTCTGCTATGGAGCTCGATTGTCGGCTTGATTCGTGGCGTGAGTGAAAGCTTCGGCGCTACCGGCGGTGCCGCTCTCATTTATACGGTCGGCGCCATATTGCTGTCTTTCACGGTCGGACTCACAAAGGTCCGGCAATTCACCGGGCGCTATCTGTTCTGGGGCAGCATCCTTTTCGTTGCGTACGAGCTTTGCCTGTCGCTGTCTATCGGCTATGCAAACAGCGGCCGGCAAGCCATCGAGGTCGGAATGGTCAACTATCTCTGGCCGAGCTTCACGATGCTGGCTGCCATTGCGTTCAATAAACAGAAGTCCAACTGGCTGATCGTGCCAGGCTTCGCTGTAGCGATTATCGGCATCTGCCTGGTACTGGGCGGAGACCAGGGCCTGGACGTTGCTGGCATGGTCGAGAACATCAAGACCAATCCCCTCAGCTATGGGCTGGCATTTTCAGGTGCGCTGATCTGGGCGGCCTATTGCACCGTGACCACCAGGATGGCTAATGGCAAGAATGGCATCACGCTGTTCTTCGCGCTGACGGCGCTGGCGTTGTGGCTGAAGTACTTCACGACAGAAAGCGGCGGGATAGAAGTTACCTATCACGGGATCGTCTACCTCGCGTTGGCGGCGGCAGCCATGGGATTTGGCTACGCCGCCTGGAATGTCGGCATTCTGCACGGGAACGTGACGATCCTTGCGGGCGCCTCGTACTTCATTCCCGTGTTGTCCGCAGCCTTGGCGGCTGCGCTTCTCCAGGCACCGCTCTCGTTTGCCTTCTGGAAGGGGGCTGCCATGGTTTGCGCAGGCTCCATTCTTTGCTGGTTTGCTACACGAGGGCAGGGCACGAGACCATCGCCATCGTCGAAACAGTCCCATCCGGACGAGCGCTTGCAAAGTCAGTAGGCATCACCGGCGCTGCCCGCGGCAGCGCCCCAATTTCAATACTAAAAAAAGTCACCCTGGCCAGATTCGACTGGCCAGCTGGCACGCGCTCGCCTTCTTGCCACGGTCGAGCGTGACAAGGATTCAGGAGAGAGACATGAAAGTTCGCTTATCGCTGGTGGCTGCCCTCGTGGCGATGTCCGGTACCGCGTCCGCACAGGGCACGGTGACGCTGTATGGCGTGCTTGATGAGGGTATCAACTACACCAGCAACGTTGGCGGGCACCGGCAAGTCGAGATGGCGAGTGGCTTTCCACACGGTAGCCGTTGGGGGCTGAAGGGTACGGAGGACCTCGGCGGCGGTGTCAAGGCCTTGTTCCAGTTGGAGAACGGCTTCGACGTGGATACGGGCCGAGCGTTTCAAGGCGGGCTGCTGTTCGGACGTCAGGCGTATATTGGCCTCTCGGACCAGGCATTGGGCTCGATTACGCTGGGCCGCCAGTATGACGCGGTGGTTGATTTCCTGGCGCAGACGTCGGTCGGGGGGACATGGGGTGGCTATGCGTTTGCTCACCCGTACGACAATGACAACCTGATCAACACTTTCCGCGTCAACAACACCGTGAAATACACGAGTCCCGCGCTGGGCGGCTTCAAAGTCGGCGGGACGTACAGCTTCAGCGACGATACGAACTTTGCGAAGAATCGGCAGTTCAGCTTCGGCGCGCAGTACAAGGCCGGTAGCATCCTCGTTTCGACGGGCTACCTGCAGGCCGACAATCCATCGTCGACGTCGTATGGCGCCATCAACAACAGTGGTGACCAGAACCTCCTGGGCAGCAAGCTGCGAATCTTTGGCGCGGGGGTCATTTACGAAGCGGGTGTGGTGGATGTGGGATTTACTTACTCGAACACCAACGTCAATGATCCGCAGAGTTCAGGCTACGTAGGGCCGATTGTGCCGCCGACCGGTACGCTATCGTCTCTCCGGTTCCAGAACTTCGAGGTCAACGGAAAGTACAAGTTCACCTCGGCATTCTGGCTTGGTGCCATGTACACCTACACGCGCGGTCGCTTCGACTCAACGGCAGGCAAGCAGCATCCTGTGTACCACTCGTTCGGGATGATGGCTGATTATGCCTTTTCCAAGAGGACTGATATCTACATTCAGACCATCTACCAACGCGTCGGCGGGGATTCCACCGGTTCGGTGCTTGACGTTGCATATGTCCCCGGGGCGGCCAATGTCTCGTCGAATGGGAACCAACTCCTTATCCGGGCAGCGATTCGCCACTTCTTCTGATTGCACCTGCGCGAAGGCACCCCCGAGAGGGCGGCCAACTGAGAGGTGAGCATCGCTTCCGCCTGGCGAAGAGCCGTTCCGTGTTGGTACCCATGCCTCGGTACGAGGCACGCCTGCACAGCACTAGTGCTGTACTCGTGCACACAAGCTGCCTGGCAGCCAACCACAGATAGTTAGGGTTTCTCCCATGGACAGTGGCCGAGGCACTAGCTATATTTTTACGTAAGTTACCAAGCTATTTTTATTAAGTATATCTTGGTGATACGTAAGAAGCACTACGACCGTCACTGTTCAAAGCCGTCAGGAACATGGTGTCACTTCAGCGACGGCACGGAAGAAATCAGACTTCGACTAAGGAGGTTGGACATGAGCAATGCGAATCTTTTGGACGGTCGTACCGTCATTGTCACCGGCGCGGCGACGGGTATCGGGCAGGCCTTTGCCTATGGCCTCGCTTCGCAAGGGGCAAATGTTGTGGTTGCAGACATGGGCGCCGCGGATGAAACCATGGAGGGCCTCAAAGGCATGAATTGCGACGCGCTCTACGTTCGGACAGACGTAAGCGACGAGCAGTCAGTGCGGGATATGGCCAAAGCGGCACTGGAGAAGTTCGGCGCCATCGATGGACTGGTCAACAACGCCGCCTACTTCCGCGAAGTCAAACTCACCAGCTTCGAAGAGATTGATCCTGCTCAGTGGGACCGCATCTTTGCCGTGAACGTGAAAGGCGTCTGGCAATGCTGCAAGGCTGTGCTGCCCGCTATGCGCGAGCAGCGCCGGGGCGCCATTGTGAACATCGCCTCCGTGGTCGCCATCGCCGGTCAGCCGGGTTATCTGCAGTACGTGTCGAGCAAGGGCGCCGTATTGGCGATGACCAAGGGGCTGGCCAAGGAAGTCGGGCAGCATGGTGTGCGGGTGAACTGTATTGCACCGGGCTTCGTGCTGACCGACGCTACCAAGGATCGACCGGCAGAGTGGCAGCAATCTTTCCTCAAGGCTCGTGCGCTGTCGCGTGAGCAGCGTCCTGACGATCTGGTCGGGACGGCAATCTATCTGGTTTCGGATCTCTCGGGATTCGTGTCGGGGCAGACCATCGTCGTTGACGGCGGACACATCATGTACTGAGGCAGGCGCTCGCCGGGACATCGGTTCTGGCGTTCCCCAATCCACTGAAGATTGATTCGGAGCTTTGAGATGACCGCAGTGATTACGCAAGTGAAGGGCCCCGCCGCGATGAAGCAAGGTGCGGATCGGTTTCCGCGCAACGCATGGTACGTAGGTCTTTGGGCCCACGAACTGCCGGAGGGCAAGCTTGTACCGCAGACTATTCTGTGCGAGCCCGTGGTTTTCTTCCGCAAAGAGGATGGCACGGCTGCAGCGATCCTTGACCGTTGTTCGCACCGTTTCGCGCCGCTGTCCATGGGCAAGCTCTTGCCAGGCGACCGTGTCCAGTGTCCCTACCATGGGCTCGAATTTGGCGCGACTGGCGCATGTGTCAAAAATCCGCATGGCAACTGCACCATCCCGAATGCGGCGCATCTACGGTCATTTCCCGTCGTCGAGAAGCATGGCTTCATCTGGATCTGGATGGGTGACCGTGTCGCAGATCCCGCCGCGATTCCGGACTATGGCTGCCTCGACACGAGTCCCGAAGAGCACGTCACGAATCCGGGTTACCTGAAGATCGCAGCGCATTTCGAGCTCATCGTCGACAACCTTTTGGATCTTTCGCATACCACTTACGTGCACGAAGGCATCCTGGGCACCGCCGGAACGGTCGTCGCCAACATCGCCGTCGAGCAGAGCGGCGATGTGGTGGTCGTGAGCCGCCCGTCCAAGGATGCGGAGACGCCGGGCATGCTGAAAATGCTGAGCGGCTTCGAGCGCGGCGACCAGTGGAGCACGATCTCCTGGTATGCCCCGTCCAACCTCATTCTGGAATACGGGGTCAGCAAGGTGGGCGAGCCGAAGGAGAAAGGAACGGGCTATTTCGCCCTGCATCTGCTGACTCCGGAAACGGAGCGTTCGACGCACTATCGCTACAGCGCTGTGCGGTGGAACGTGATCACGGAAGGGAAGGAGTCGAACGAGGAAATCCGGGAAAAAATCGGCAAACTCCGGACCTTCGCATTCGCCGAGCAGGATGCCCCCATCATCGAAGCGCAGCAGCGCCGCATGGATGAATCGCCAACCCCTCTGAACCCGACCCTGCTCGCGATCGACGCAGGTCCGATGCGGTATCGCCGCGTCCTGGATCGCTTGTTGCAGCAAGAGCGTGAAGCCAATGAGGCAAGTCAGGAACTGGTCGGGGATACGAGGAAGGCGTCGTGAAGAGAGTGGTTCGTTTTGGCTAAGGGTAGAGAGCGCGAGGAGATACGATGACTACCAACAGTTTGCAGGTGTCCGTCATCGCCAGGGAGCGGGCAGCGAGCGATATCGTTCGTATTACGCTGGCGTCGCCGGACGGCGCACAGCTTCCCGAGTTTGTCGCTGGTTCCCACATCGACGTCCATGTCGACTCGGGCCTTGTCAGACAATATTCGTTGGTAAACCATCCTGGCGAGCGCGGTCACTATGTGATCGGCGTGTTGCTGGATGCAAAGTCCCGGGGCGGATCGAAAGCGATCCATGCAGACTTTCAGGTAGGGCGCTCGGTCCGCATTGGAGCCCCGCGCTGCAACTTCCCGCTGCTGACTTCGGCGAAGAGGTCGATCCTCTTCGCCGGAGGAATCGGCATCACCCCAATCTTGTCCATGGCGCGCGAACTGGCCGCCCTGGGGCAAGCGTTTTCGCTTCATTATTGCTGCAGAGGATTGGACAAGGCAGCTTTCCTGGACGAGATCAATGCGCTGAATCTTGGCAATGATTTCCATCTCCATTTGGATGACGGCACCCCAGACCAGCGATTCGTATTAGCGGATTGCCTGCCGGACGTGGATGCTGACACGCATCTCTATATTTGCGGGCCGGAGGGCTTTATCAATCACGTCGTGGACGGCGCGGAGGCTGCAGGGTGGGCGACGCCACAAGTGCATGTCGAGCGCTTTAGTGCCAACGTAGATGTCACGGGTGAGTCGTTTGTTGTGGTTGCGGCTCGGAGCCAGGCGGAGGTCGTCGTTTCTAAAGAGGAAACGATCGTCCAGGCCCTGGCGCGTGTTGGCGTTGTTGTTCCGATCTCCTGCGAGCAGGGCGTATGTGGCACTTGTCTGACCCGTGTCATTGAAGGGTCGCCCGACCATCGAGACATGTTTCAGACTGATGAAGAGAAGGGCGCAGCGAGCCAGTGCATCACGCCGTGCTGCTCGCGGTCTTTGAGCGGTCGACTGGTCCTTGATCTCTGAGTCCGAGACGGCAAAGCCATGAATTCACATACGCTGTTGGACGCGAACGCCGAGAGACCGTGGAACGTGACGGAAGCCTTGCGCGGTCGGTCCCGTTCGAGAACCGTTGTCGCCCGGGATCTGTCCTGGTCGGTGCTTGAAGCTGGCCAGGGCAGTGAGACGCTTGTCTTCTTGCCGGGAACTTTGGGGACCGTTGAGATCTTCTACAAGCAGTTGCTGAAGTTCTCGGAGCACTGTCGCGTCGTGATCCTTGGCTACCCAGGGGAGTGCGACCCGGAAGCAATGACTGCAAGCTTCCACGCGCTTCTCGGAGAGCTGGGTATCGATACCGCTCACTTTGTCGGATCCTCGCTCGGAGGATACTGGCTCCAGGTGCTTCTGCGCAACGACACGGCACGAGTGAAAAGCCTCATGCTTGGCAATACATTCATTGATCCATCGCGATTGCGCTTTCTGAGAATGTTCAGTCCTTCTTTCCTTGCCTCGCATGAACCTGATGGCGTCAAGGCGGAATGGCTTGATTTCGTGCAGGCGTTGCCTGACCTGGAGTTGAGAGATTTTCTGCTCGAAGCGGTTGGTAAGCGGCAATCCGCGGCGGAACTTGATGGTCGTTCGCGGACAATTTCGCTCGCCGAGCCCACGCGCGCACTGAACCTGCCGGCAGACCGAGTCACTATCCTATGGTGCGAAGACGACAAGGTCATCAGCGCGGAGACATGGCGGGAACTGGTTAGCGCCTATCCCGACGCGCGCCAGGTCCGGCTGCCCGCCGGCGGCCACTATCCGCACCTGCTGATGTCGGACGCCTACAACAACGAGATTGCGTACCGCGTGGGCTTGCGACACGCCCAGGCGATCTGATCGAGGCGAGCAATCCCGGGTTGCGGTCCTGCATCAATAGCGCATCCAGTCCGAACAAGCCCGTCTGCCCGGTAGCTTCCAGATGACGCGACGCGGGTTGGTCACCTTTAAGCCGCGCCGGTACCCGCCCGTCGCGGCTTTTTTTGCCCGCTAATCTGGCAACCCGGACGTGTCCGAGGCTGGATGGATGTTCCTGTGGGCGTGAGCAGCTCGATCCAGCTCAGAGCCGTCACTGGCCCGAATGCCTGCACGATTTCCCTACTTTGACCATGGTCTGCTAACGCGGCAAACTGAGGTGCCCCCCAATGGAAACAAAGACTGCAATCACACCTTGGACAGTAACGCATCCCGTCTGCCTGGTGGATGGCTCAGATCGAGAGTTCCGTCATCTGGTAAATGGTCTGCTGCCGTTTGCAGCCCGGCTGCTTTCGGTGCGGGATGGCTTTGGCAGCCTGATCAGCCTGACTGGCGCCCAGTATTCGATGATCCGCTCTATCTCGACGCTATCCGAACTGGGTGAGGTGACCGTGAACCAACTCGCCGACCATCTGCATCTCAGCGGGGCGTTTATCACCATCGAGACGGGAAAGCTGAAGAAGCTCGGACTCATCGACAAGACAGCTCACGCGGAAGATAGGCGCAAGATGTGCCTGACCGTTACGATTGCGGGAGATAGGCTCTTGAACGAGTTGTTGCCGGTTCAGCAACGGATCAATGATGTGCTGTTTTACGGCGTTTCCCTTTCTGAATTCAAGGTACTGTGTTCCGTCATAGACCGGCTCGTCGCCAATGGCGATCGCGCCGCGATCGACCTGGAGCATCTGCAGGCACGAAGGAACCATAACTAGCGGCGAGAATGGTTCTTCCTGACTTCGACGGCCGGCCTTGATGGTTTCCAGGAAGCAGTGGACGTGTGGCTCCGCTTATGCGCTGGTTGCAGTGCCTCAATACGGCAGCTTGCCAGGTGGGCAAGCTGACCTCGTATCAAACGGTGGTTCCGGATGGATTTGCCCGTGGGTTTGATCTCGAGGCCAGCTGGTGAAGCATGGTGTCGTTCGGTCGCAGCTATCGAAGGAATCGACCTCGCGGCGCGCTTACCCGGCAATGGGCAACGTTGCAACAGCGTACGTATGGCGCAGTGTGCGCTGCAGAACCGGGTCGTCCAGTTCGATGTCGAAGCGCTCGGCAGGACGAATTCCACCAATCGCGGGCAATGTGCCGCACAGCATGGCGGTGCCTTCGCCAAATGCACCGCCATGGCTGGCGAACCGCTCTAGCAGGTCAGCCGGCGAGCGCATGGCTGTCACGGGACCCTCTTGGTACAGCACCCGCTCGCCGTCGATGGTGGCATAGGATCGCAGGACCAACTGGTCCCAATGGTCCTCGACTTCAGATAAGCGCCACAGGGTCGACGCGCAGGGCTTCTCACACATTTGCTTGGAAACCGTGATGCCATAGGTTTCGGCTTCGCGGTCGGTATGGTCTGAGGCAATGCCGACGAGGATCTCGTGGCCGTCGCTCACCAGCAAGAACTCAGCTTCGCCACTGCTGGCCTCGCCGCTCACCTGGATTTCAGAGGCCGGGCCAAGTCGTTGTGCCGCGACGCGATAGAAGACTGGGGTGTAAGGGGGGCGCTTCACGCCCAGTTCTTCCAGCTCCTTGATGTGCGCTTCCATCGCGTTCACGTCGCGGCCAGTCCAGCCCGCCACGACAAGCTGGCTGATGGCCAGGGCGCGCTGCTGCTTTCCGTGGTTGCTTTCGATGTCAAAGATGAGTGTCTTCATGATTGTTCCTCTTGGTTGGTGATCGCGCCGGCTACGGGCGCCTGGTATCCAATGTCGGGCCTTGCTCGGTCCCTACCGACGTTCGCGCCGCAATACCGCCTCGATGCCCATCCCGATAGCCAACAGCCTCCGGTCGGACAGGTGTCGCCCAAACAGCATCAGGCCCACCGGTGCGTCGGCGAGGCGATGGCAGGGGAGCGACAGTGCACAGAGGTCCAGCATGTTGGCGATAGACGGGTTGCGCAGTAGCAATCGGTTTGTGGAAAAGAAAGATTCGTCGTCACCCAACGCTTCGATGCAAGGCGCCACGATTGGCACCGTAGGCAAAGCTACGGCATCGAAGGCTGCCAGCTCGACGTCGGCCTGCCGGCACAGCTCACGACGGCGTTGTTGCATGCGCAGGTAGTCAGCGGCACGTTGTTCGTCGGCCAGCCGGATGCGCGACAGCACGCGCGGGTCGTATCGATTCGCATGCTCGGCAAGCAGTTGTTGGTGCCAGGCGCTGGCCTCGGCAGCCACAAGCCCCCCGTTGGCGCCAAGTTCGGCCAACTGGTTCCAGCTCTCGAAGCTCACATCCTGCAGCAGCGCGCCTGCCGCCGACAGCCGGCGCAGCGTGCGGCTGAAGACCTCGGCCACTTCGTCCGACATGCCCTCCAGCACCAGGCCGGTGGGTACCGCCAGGCGGAGCCCGGCAAGCGGCAGGGGAGCCGTGGGCGGTGCCTCGCCGGCCATCACCGCATCCACTGCCGCACAGCATTCCACGGTGTTGGCCAGGCAGCCAATCGAGTCATAGCTGGGCGACAGCGGAACCGTGCCTTGCAGCGGCACCCGGCTGGCAGTGGGCTTGAAGCCGACGATGCCGCACAGCGCCGCCGGGATGCGGCAGGAGCCGCCGGTGTCCGAGCCGATCGCGGCCAGCGCCATGCCGTCGGTCACCGACACCGCAGCGCCGGACGACGAGCCGCCCGGAATGCGGCCGCCCTGCCGGTCGAACGGGTTGCGCGGCGTGCCATAGTGGGGGTTGATGCCAACCCCCGAGTAGGCAAACTCGGTCATGTTGGTGCGCCCCACAAAGACGGCGCCCGCGGCGCGCAGCCGCGCAATCGCCGGGGCATCGGCGCTGGCGGGGCGCTCGGGCAGCACCTTCGCGCCGGCGCGGGTCACGTCGCCCTGCACGTCGAACAGGTCCTTGACCGACACCGGTATCCCGGCCAGGACGCCGGCCACGCCCTGCTCACGTAGCATGTCGCTGGCCTGGGCCTGCATGTGGGCGGCCATGCTGACACCGTGAGGGAAGGCGCGCGCGCCTTCGCCGTCGGGATTGCGGATACGTTCGACACACGAGGCCAGCAGGGACAGCGCGTTGGCGCTGCCGTCGGCGAGCTGGCGCCTGGCGGCCGCAATAGTGGCTTCCATGGTCAGGCCGGGTCGTAGTAGTGAATTTCCAGCAGCATGCAGCCGCCGTTGGACCGGAACGGGCCGTGGAACGCGCCGGGCGGGCGGCAGGCGTAGGTGTTGGGCTCGAAGGCTTCGCCACCGTTGCCGTTGGCATCGTTGCCGACGGTCAGGTCGCCGCTGAGCAGGTACACCTCCTCCCAGTACTCGTGGACGAACGGGGCCTTGGTGAAGATGCCCGGGTCGAAGCGCAGCAGGCGGGTACGGCTGCCGCTTCGGCCGCCTTCGTCCAGCGCGCCGGACAGGATCTTCTGCTGGATGCCGGCGGGGTAGCCTTCGGGCACTTCCCAGCCGGAGGCCAGGTCCAGGGTATGGAACTCGTCGTGAAGCTTGTTGATTGCCATTGCTGATCTCCGTCTTCGAGGCAAGGGTGGGGACAATTGGAGCGTCAGGCCGCCTGCGGCAGGCGGGCCAGTTCGTCCTGCAGGGAATAGCTGCCGAGCATGTTGTCGACCAGGCCCGACGCGCGCTTCCAGTCATAGGTGCGGTAGGCGTGGCCCTTGGTGACGAAGGTGGCACCGGCGTAGAACATCTCGTACTGGTTGTGGCGCGAGGCAAACTCGGAACCCACGGCATCCCAGGCGAGCTTGAAGAACTTGACGCGCTCCTCCGGGCTGCAGACCGGCGACTTCTGCGTCTTGGCGATGATCTCGGCCAGCGTGGGATTGGCGAAATCCTCGATGCTGGAGGGCAGCATGATCATGCCGCCGCCGGCCAGCTCGCGCAGCGTGTTCAGGACCTTGGCGTAGAGCTGCTGCGTCACCACCTGCGAGCCGTACAGCATGCCGCGGTCGGGGATGAAATAGCCGTTGTGGTTGACCTGACCTTTGGCTTCCATGCCATAGACCCACGCCTCGACCATGCCCGCCTCGGCGGCGAGCTGGCCTAGCAGTTCCTTGACCTGCGGGAAGCCGGCAGTGCCGTTGATCTCGGTGATGCGGTGCGCCAGGCCGACCAGGAAGCGCAGCTTGACCATCAGCCGCACCTGGCACTGGTAGTTCTGGTACACATGCGCCGGCGTGGCATGGAACTGCTTTGCGCACATGCCGACGTCGCCCGCGACGAAGATCCGCTCCCACGGCACCTTGACGTCGTCGAAGTAGAGCACCGCATCGTTCTCGTCGAAGCGGCTGGCCAGCGGGTTGTCGAAGACCGAGGTGGCGCTGGCCTCGTAGGACTTGCGCGACATTACCTTCAGGCCCTTGGTGTTCATCGGCACCGCGAAGGACAGCGCGTACATCTCGTCGCCCTCGCGCAGCGGCTGGATGCAGCTGCAGAAGACCTCGTTGGCCATGATGCCGCTGGTGGCGAGCATCTTGGCGCCGCGCACGGTAATGCCTTCCGCGTCCTGGTCGACGATGCCCACCGCCAGGTACTTGTCTTCCTGCTCGTGCGCGGCCTTGGCCTGGTTGGCCTGCGGGTTGACGATCACATAGGTGAGGAACAGGTCGTTGTCGCGGGCATAGCGGTAGTAGTCGCGCAAGGCGCCGGCGCGTGCCGGGTCGGCCTGCTCGAACACTTCTATCCCCATGTACATGCCGGAGATGCAGGACGCGACATGATCAGGCGAGCGGCCCATGAAGCCGTAGTGCAGGGCGGTCCAGGCTTCCAGCATCTCGCGGCGCCCGACCAGTTCGTTGTAGCTGGTGGGAAGCTCCCAGATGCGGCTGACGCGCCGGTCGCCGCCTGCCGGCTGGAAGGTCATCTTGTCGACGTTCTCGGGCCGCGCCTGGAAGTCATAGAGATTGGCGTAGCTGCGGATCGAGTTGCGGAAGGCGGGGTGCGCCGTGACGTCGGTGACGCGCTTGCCATCGAGGTACACTTCGCGCCCATCGCGCAGCATGGCGATGTGCTGGTTGCCGTTCTTGATCATGTTTTGCTCCTGTCCTGTTTGCCAGTTGTTGTGGATCTAGGCCGCTACCCGGCTGTCTTCCAAAGCCCGGTACTTGCCGCCGAAGAAGATGAGAGGCCTGCCGTCATGGCGGGCTTGGTGACGCACCACCCGGCCGATGAAGATGACGTGGTCGCCCCCATCGTGCTGCGCATAGGGCTCGCACTCGAAGGTAGCCAGCGCATCCGGCAGCAGTACGTGGTCGCCGCCGTCGGAGGCGAAGTCGATTCCGTCCCACTTGCCGGTGTTGGCCTTGGCGAAGCGGTTCGAGATATCCCGCTGCGCCTCGGCGAGCACGTTGACGGCGTAGCGCCGCGCGCCGTGCAGGTCAGGAAGGCTCAGGCAACGCCGGTCCACCGAGAAGAGAACCAAGGGCGGATCCAGCGATACCGAATTAAACGACGCCACCGTGATGCCGACGGGCGCGCCTTCCGCCCGGGGCGCCGTAATCACTGCCACGCCCGTCGCGAACATTGCCAGCGCATTTCTGAAGCGGCGCTGCGCCTCGGCGTCTGATTCGACGCCGCGATCGACAGATGACTCAGCCATCACAACTCCTAAGTTTGTTCCACCCATGTGCTACTTTGAAGAATAGCTTTGTAAATTAGTTTTGATTGAACGTTAGATTTGCGCGGCGTTCAAGTTGGTGGAAACCCTGAAGAGAGCTTGCGCGGATGCGCTGCAGCGGCGTTGAACGGCCGCAAACAACGATTGGGAAGGCGGTCGGAGCGGCTACGCCGGCGCGGCGGCGTTCGGGGAATGGAGGGGGCGGTTGCCGCGTGCTGAATGCTCGGCAGAGTCCGTACACGCCCAACGGATGGACCCGGGGGGCTCTTAGGGTTTCTCCCCTATGTATCCATCTCAGTCGTGACCTATATTTTACGGAAGTTTAAAAGCTTTGAAAGTTACGTATTAAAACTAGTAAAAGCGCCCTGTGGTCATCATCAAAAGTACCTGCCGCAAGAAGCTAGGTAGGCATTCTTTATCTGTGCGGAACGCACCAAGGAGAGAAGCAATGCGTCACATTGACGTTCATAAGTTGGCCGACGAGGCCCGCTTCAACAGGTTTCATGGGCTAGTGCTGTTCTGGTGTGCGCTTATCATTATTTTCGATGGCTACGATCTAGCCGTCGCCGGCATTGCGCTGCCGTCCATCATGAAAGACATGGGTGTCGATTCAACAAGTGCCGGATTCATGGTCAGCTCGGCACTCTTCGGAATGATGATTGGTGCCATCTTCCTCGGCACGGTCGCGGATCGAATCAGCCGCCGCCGCGCCATCGCGATTTGCATCGCACTGTTTAGCATCTTCACCGCCGCGGCTGGTTTTACCAGCGATCCGGTACTCTTCAGCATTACCCGCTTCCTTGCCGGTTTGGGCATCGGTGGGGTCATGCCCAACGTGGTAGCGCAGATGACGGAGTATTCACCAAAGCGCATCCGCAGCACGATGGTCACCCTGATGTTCAGCGGCTACGCGGTCGGAGGCGTCCTGGCAGCGATCCTTGGCAAAGGCCTGATCGAAACCTACGGGTGGCAATCTGTCTTCGTCGCCGCTGGCCTGCCGGTGCTCTTGATCCCGTTTGTCCTCAAGTCGTTGCCTGAATCAATGCCGTTCCTGATCAAAGCAGGCCGGTTTGACGAACTGCGCAGCACGGTCGCGAGGATCGAACCCAGCTACCGGCCACAGGCAGATGATCGATTCGTGCTGCCGGCGCAAGACAAGGCAGACGAGGCACCGATTCGTCACCTGTTCCAGGAAGGGCGGGGCTTTAGTACCGCCATGTTCTGGACATCGTTTTTCATGTGCATGTTCATGGTCTATGCCCTCAGCTCCTGGCTTGCCAAGCTGATGGCCACCGCTGGGTACAGCCTGGGTTCTGCCCTGACCTTTGTCTTGGTGCTCAACTTCGGCGCAATCTTTGGAGCCATCGGTGGTGGTTGGTTGGCCGACCGCTTTCACATCAAGTATGTATTGATGGCCTTCTTTGCACTGGCTGCGGTGTCGATTTCGATGCTGGGCTACAAGGCGCCCATCGAGGTGGTCTATTTCCTGGTTGGTATGGCCGGCGCCACCACCATCGGCACGCAGATCCTGGCATATGCCTACGTCGGGCAGTTCTACCCGATGGCCGTACGCTCCACAGGGATCGGCTGGGCGTCGGGAGTCGGTCGCAGCGGTGCAATTCTTGCACCGATTGCGATTGGCACCCTGGTCGGGATGCATCTGCCGTTGCAGCAGAATTTCTTGGCAATCGCTCTGCCCGCCCTCGTAGCCATGATCAGCATCGCCTTGGTAGATCACGGGCGCTGCGCTTCGGGCAGTCCTGGAAGCAGGAAGGGCGAGGCTTTCCAAGGCGGCGTCGCCGGCAAGCAGACGACAATCTTGAGCCAGTAACCCCGTCGAACTCCCAGCGCCAGTGCCTTGCCGCGTCTTGGATTCGGCAGGGTACTGAACTGGCTCTGAGCAGAAATCCCTGCGCGTCCCGCACCCAATGACTTGCGGGCGGGCGTGCGGGATTGGTGAGTCGAGGGACTAGCTTTTTTGTCTACGGGCTTTCAAATGTTCCAGATCAAGCGCGGCGCGGTCGCCATTTTCGACGAGCCGGTCAACAACGGAGCAGAGCACCTTGAACTCGGACCGGGTGATGCCATCGAACAGCACGTCATTGATCTGCTGCTGCACGGGCAGCAATTCACCAAGTAGTTTTGATCCTGGCCCGGTCATGGTGAGCCGCATCTTGCGCTTGTCTTCCGGGTGTGCCTTCTTCTCGATCAGGCCAAGCTCCTTCAGCTTGTTGGTCTCGATAGTAACAAAGGGGCCGCTTAAATGAAGATGGTCGCCCAATTGGTTTACCGTCACCTCGCCTGCTTGAGACAGGTGGGATATCGACCGAAGGAGCGAGTACTGAACCCCCGTCAGGCCGATCAGACTGCCAAATCCGTCGCGCACCGACAGTAGACGCGCAGCAAACGGCAGCAGGCCATTCACAAGGTGCCGAAACGCGCGGTCTGAGCCATCGATCAGGCAGGCCGGTTTCGTGATCGTCAGTGTCTTGTTTCCGGATGTCGTCGCCATGAGCGGAGTTCTCACTTAGCTTTCACTGCAAGCTTCCAAGAAAAATTCTATCAAACTCCTTCCTTTGTTACCCATCTTGGTCGCCCGATCGCGGCCAGACCGAACGCCGGCACCGTGCCAGGGCGAATCGGGCGGTGCCGCTGTGGGTCATATCGATTCGTGATGGCCCCATGCAAACTGGCGAATTGCCGGTGATGGCGACGCTAACGACAATGCCTCTTCCCATCACAGGAAGGAGACATCGTGAGAACACGGATCATGGGCATTGCGCGGCAAGCGGCCTGGCTGCTTGCGTCGCTGCTGCTGCCCGGAATCGCCGGGGCGCAAGCGCAACCGGTCGGACCGTCGGCGTTCTTCGACATGCAGGCCGTACGTGACGAAAGCACGCTGGCACCGGTGATTTCCCGCGATGCCCTGGTGCCCAGCCGCGCGCGCCCCGGCAAGCGCGTGCGCGTGATCGAACTGCGCTTCACCAGCCAGGACTGGAAGGGCTTGCCATGGACGCACCCAGCGCGCATCTATGTGCCCGACGGCTACCAGGGCGGCGGCAATGCCGGCATCATCGGCACGGAGCGACAGTTCTTCGACGAGCCCGCCTGGCCGCGCCACACCATTCCCGGCACCGGCCTGGACACCGAAGCCGAATACGCCGAAGGCACCGCCATCGACCTGGGCATGCCCGTCATGCTGTTCTCCAACCCGGCCGAAGACTACTGGGGCATGAATGAATCCGACCTGACCGGCTATGCGCTGAAGAAGGTGATGGAGACCGGCGACCTGACCTGGAACGGCTATTACCCGATCGCAATGGCCTACCTGCGCGCGATCACCCTGATGCACAACCTGCCCGGCGTGCGCACCGAGCGCGCGGTGCTGATGGGCTGCTCCAAGCGCGGCTTCGCCGTCAGCATCGCCACCGGTGCCGATCCCGACCGCGTCGCGGGGGTGATGGCCACCTGCTACTACGGCGGCAACAGCCTGTACTTCCTCGCGCGCAAGTACGCCGAGTTCGGCCCTGGCGTCGGCGGCCCCGCGCAGCAGCGCACCGGGCCCGGCTTCCAGCCCGCCGACGCCGTGCTGCGCACGATCAACAACCCCACGGGATTTCGCATGCTGACGCACTTCGACCCGTACATGTGGCGCAAGCAGATGCGATCCAGCTTCCTGGTCGCGCTCGGCACCAACGACGAGTTCTTCGCGCTGGGCACGCCCAACAGCATGCTGGCCGAGATGTCCGGCGACAAGGCCTTCCTGGCGGTAGACAACCTGCCGCACTCCTGGGTCTCGGCCAAGCACCTGGCTGCATGGCGCATGTGGCTGGCGCATACGTTCCTGGGCCGGAAGCTGCCCGCGATCGAAACCAGCGGGGCGGCGCAGGGCGGGCAGTTCACCGTGCAGGCGCGAATCAGGGCCGCAACGGCGCCAGTCGGCGTGCGGCTCTTCTACGCCTACAACCCCGTGAGCGCAGACTGGCGCAAGGCCAAGTGGGAGTCGGTGCCGATGCGGCGAGACGCCGACGGCTATGCGGGCGGGGTGCCAATGAAGGATGGCTACCGGCTGGCGTACTACGTCGAGGTCGAGGACATGGGCAAGGGCGGGACCGGCTATGTCAGTTCGCTGGTGAACTTCGCCAACTGAGCCGGCCTGGATAACCACCCGGCGGCTTGGCCGCCATCGGTGCCCGGAGATCGCGCGGGCCGCAGGATCAAGGATGCCATGTTGCCGGCCTCTCGAATTGCGTCGCAGGCCGTTGACTTCCTGCCATGGCATACGAAAGCTTGTTGGCGGCGTCGACAACTGTCTGCGCCAACTCCAGCAAGCGCGCTTCGTTGAGCCGAGAGGTTGGCCCCGAAATACACATCGAGCCTAGCAGGCGCCAGTGCAATCCGAATACCGGCGCAGAGACGCTGGAGACTTCAGGTTCGCGCTCGCCTAGCGACAGATGAAATCCGCGGCGCCGGATCATTTCATAAGGCTCCCCTGGCTCTCCCGAGAACGCCAGGATGACCCGGCCAGGCGCGCCGCTGTCCAGCGGCAGGGCCGCGCCGATCCTGACGTGATGGCGGATGGCCTGCGGGCCTTCGACACGGACCAGGCAGGTTCGCTGTTGCCCTTCGCGGACGTAGAACGAAGCGCTCTCACCGGTCCGGATCGTCAGTTCCCGCAGGACCGGCTCCACCACTTCCTGCACGTTGAACGTTGCCTGGTAGCACGCGCCCAGCCATCCCGCCGCGCGACCCAGCCGCCAGCTGCCGTCCTCCTTCTGCACCAGGTAGTTGTCCGCCGCCAGCGTACGGGCCAGCCGCAGCACGGTGGTCTTGTGAATGCCGGTGCGCCGGCTCAGCTCGGCCAGTGACAGTTGCGGGTCATTGACGCCGAAGGCCTCCAGCACGCGCAACGCCCGCGTCACCGCTATCACGGCGCTTGCCCCCTCAGTGCCTGCAGAAGCGGCACCTGTATCACTTTTCTGGTTCATAAGGCGAAATCCGGTGCGCAGTATGAAACGGCATTGTATGTCGTGAAACGGTCGACCACAATCCAGTCACAACGAAACCAGATTCGGAGACACCCAATGAAGGCAATTTCCCCTCGCGGCGTCCTGGCCCTTGCAGGCCTCCTGATGGCAACCGCCGTTGCCCATGCCGCGCCGCAATATCCCAGCAAGCCCATCCGGGTCATCGTCCCGTTTCCCGCCGGTGGCGGCACCGACATCATCGCGCGGGAAGTGACCACTACCGTTGCCAAGTCGACCGGGTGGGTCTTTGTGGTGGAGAACAAGCCGGGTTCCGGTGGCAACCTGGGCGTGGACGCCACAGCGAAAGCGCCTGCCGATGGCTACACCATCGCCCTGGGGCAGACCAGCAACCTTGCCATTAATGCCTCGCTGTACGAACGGCTGCCGTATGACCCGCTGAAGGATCTTGCACCGATCAGCCTGGTCGCCTCCGCGCCGCTCGTGCTGGTGACGCACGTCAACTCGCCGTACAAGACGATCAAGGACGCGATCCAGTCCGCCAGGGCAAAGCCCGGATCGCTGAATTTCGCCTCGCCGGGCAATGGCACGGTTGCGCACCTGGGAGGCGAGCAATTGCAGAGCACCGCGAAAGTGAAGTTCACCCACGTGCCTTACAAGGGCGCGGCGCAGGCGGTCAACGACCTGATGGGCGGGCAGGTCGACCTTTACATGGCATCCGTGCCGACGCTGATCGGGCATATCAAGAACAACAAGCTGCGGCCGCTCGCGGTGACGTCATCGAAGCGCGTACAAGACCTGCCGCAGGTGCCGACCGTTGCCGAGTCGGGCTATCCCGGCTTCGAGACGGCGACCTGGTTCGGGTTTGTCGCACCTGCCGCGACGCCGAAGGAGATCGTCGTGCGCCTGAATGCCGAGTTCAACAAGGCGCTCCAGTCGCCGGCGCTCGCCAGGAAGCTGAATGAACAAGGGGCATCGGTGCTCGGCGGCACACCGGAAGCATTTACCGCGCTGATCAAGCAGGACATCGGACGCTGGGCAGCGGTCATCAAGGCCTCCGGCACGAAGCTGGATTGAGCGGCACCCGTATCCATCCAACCATTTCTCTCATATTGCTGGAGTTCACCATGACTTTGCCCAACATCATCAAATCGTTCGATCGCGTCCCTGCCGACATCGTCGAGCGTGCCGCGAGATTCCAACCGGCGATCCTGTCGGATGTCGGCGGACGCCGCGGCGCCTTGCATGGCCGGATCAAGGCCTTGCGCCCGACCATGAAAGTCGCCGGCCCGGCATTCACTGTCGAAGTCCGTCCGGGCGACAACCTGATGATCCATGCAGCCCTGGCGCTGGCGCAGCCCGGCGATGTGCTGGTCGTGGACGGCAAGGGCGACCAGACCTCGGCGCTGATGGGAACCATCATGATGCATGCCGCCCGCCAGCGTGGCCTTGCCGGTGTCGTCATCGATGGCGCCGTGCGGGACAGCCTGGAACTGGAAGACATGCGGTTCCCGGTCTTCTCGGTAGGCACGAATCCCAATGGCCCGACCAAGGAAGTCGGCGGCCGCATCGGACACCCCATTTCCGTCGGGGGCGTGACGGTGAACCCGGGCGACTATATCTGCGGCGACGCCGATGGCCTGGTGGTGGTGGAGCGCGAGAAGATCGAAGCCCTGCTCGATGCCGCCGCAAAGAAGGAAGAGGCGGAAGCCAGGCGCATTGCGCAGATCAAGGAGGGCAATACCACCGCGCCCTGGCTGCTGGCATCGCTGGTGACGGCTGGCGTCCTGAAGCAGGGAGAAGCACTGTGACAAACAAGGACGTCATTATTGTCACAGGTGCAGACCTGGCACCGGAAGCCCTCGCGCTGCTTGGCGACTATGAGGTCGTATTTGCGGGAAAGAAACCCCAGACCGCCGATCTGGTCGACCTGGCGCGGCAGCACAACCCTGTCGGCATTATTGTCCGCTATGGCAGCGTGACCGCCGAAGTCATGGATGCAGCACCGGCTCTGAAGGTGATCTCCAAGCATGGCAGCGGCATCGACGTCATCGACCAGAAGGCCGCCGCCGAGCGCGACATTGCCGTGAAGGCTGCGGTGGGCGCCAACGCCGCCGCCGTGGCCGAGCATGCATGGGCGCTGATCCTGGCCTGTGCCAAGGCCGTGCCGCAACTGAACGAGCGCATGCGTGCGGGCCATTGGGACAAATCGACCCATAAGACCATTGAACTTAATGGCCGCACCTTGGGCATCGTCGGCCTTGGCGAGATCGGCCGCCGCGCCGCGATGACCGGGGTGGCCTTGGGTATGCGCGTGATTGCCTTCGATCCTTATGCGAAGACACTGCCCGCAGGTGTCACGTTGGTCAGCGATCTGCCGCAGCTCTACAAGGAATCGGACGTGGTGTCGTTGCATTGCCCGTTGACCGACGAGAACCGCGGCATGCTGAACCGCGAGACGCTGGCCTTGTTCAAGGACGGCGCGATCCTGGTCAACACGGCGCGCGGCGGACTGATCGATGAGTCGGCGCTGGCCGAGGCGCTCAACGGCAAGCTCTACGCGGCTGGCCTGGACAGCTTCGCCGTCGAGCCGATGGCCGTGCCGCATCCGTTCCAGCAAATTCCGAACGTCATCCTGTCGCCGCATATCGGAGGCGTGAGCGATGTGGCTTACGTGAACATGGGTGTGGGTGCTGCGAAAAACGTTCTTGCGGTGCTGCAAGACACTGCCACTCCGGTTTGAGCGAAGCTTCGAAGCTTTACTGGTCAAAAAAATGCAGGTATCGCGGCCGGCTGACAGGAAGCCGGACCGGCCGCGACCGCCAGGAGACAATGATGGTTCATCGCACATTTGGTCTTTTTGCTGTCGTCGCGGCAATGGCCGCTGCCAGCGCGTCACCCGCGCTGGCGGCCTACCCGGACAAGCCCGTACGCATTGTCGTGCCGAATCCCCCCGGCGGCGCCGTGGATGTGGTGACCCGCAAGGTCGCGCAGAAGCTTACCGTGCAGACGGGTCAGAGTTTCGTAGTCGAGAACAAGCCGGGCGCTTCCGGCACCATCGGTACCACGCAGGTCGTCAATGCGCCGGCCGACGGCTATACGCTGCTGGCTAACGACAACTCCTACACCACGCTGCCCTATGTCTTCAAGAAGCTGAACTGGGACCACCAGACCGCGCTGGTGCCGATCGCCCCGTTCGCGTTTTCGCCGGTCGTGGTCGGGGTCAAGGCCGATTCGCGCTTTAAGGACCTGGCCTCGCTGATCAGCTACGCCAAGGCCCATCCAGGTGAAGTGACGTTCGGTACCGGTGGCCCGGGCAGTTCGCCGCACTTTTCCGCCGAGGCGTTTCAGCAGGCCGCCGGGATCAAGCTGATGCACGTGCCATACAAGGGCGCCGGCGAAGCAATGGTGGGCCTGCTGGGCGGCAGCGTCGATCTGCTGGTGGTCTCAACGCCGACCGCGCTGGCGCCGGTCAAGGGCAACCAGATGCGCCTGCTTGGCATCAGCGGCAAGAGCCGGGTCGATGTGTTCCCGAATGTGCCGACATTCACGGAAGCCGGACTGCCGACGTTCAGCCTGTTCAACTGGTCTGGCCTGGCCGCGCCAAAGGGAACGCCAAAAGAGGTGATCGCCCGCCTGCAGGCCGAGGTCCAGAAAGCCCTCCAGTCGCCTGACATGAAGCAGTTCCTGGCGCAAATGGGTTCGCAGCCGGGCAATCTGGACAGCACCGCGTTTGCGCAACTGATCCAGCGGGAAACTGCGCAATGGGCGCCCGTTGCACAGAAGGCCGTTATTGAAAAGCAGTAGCACGGAGAGCCATGATGCTGATGCTTCAGCCACCCACTTTCCGTGACGCCACGGTGCTTACCCGGCTGCCGGAATCGTTTCGCCGGCAGGATCAGAACAACGCCTGGTCGCTGGCCAATCGCGGCGGCGCGGTAACCGAGTCGTTTCTGGAAGGCCCCGTGTGGGCGGAAGGCCATCTGTGGGTGACCGATATTCCCTATGGCCGCGTGTTTCGCGTATCGCTGCAGGGCAACTGGGAACTGGTGGCCGAGTACCACGGCGAGCCGAACGGCATGAAGCGCCTGGCCAGTGGCGACTTCCTGATTACCGACTACCGCAACGGGCTGATGCGGCTGGACCCGAGGACCGGTGCGGTGACGCCATTCCTCGAACGCAGGAATTCAGAGCGCTTCCGCGGTGTCAACGACCTGACCTTCGATTCGGCCGGCAACCTGTACTTCACGGACCAGGGCCAGACCGGCATGCATGACCCCACTGGCCGCGTCTACCGCCTTTCGCCGGAGGGCAAGCTCGATGTGCTGCTGGACAATGCGCCGAGCCCGAATGGCCTGGTGCTGTCGCCCGACGAGAAAGTGCTGTATGTCGCCATGACGCGTGGTAACTGCGTGTGGCGTGTACCGCTGCAAAATGATGGCTCTGTCAGCAAGGTTGGGCAGTTCTTTACGTCATACGGGCCGAGCGGTCCTGACGGGCTGGCCATGCGTGCCGACGGATTCCTGCTGGTGGCCAATCCGGGTCTCGGCTATGTCTGGGTGCTGAACCATCGTGCCGAGCCGGTCGAAGTGATTCGCACGCCCATTGGTGCATCGTTGACCAACCTGTGCTTTGGGGGCACCGACGGCAAGACGCTGCTGATGACCGAATCCACCACGGGCACGATCCTGAGTGCCGAGGTGCCCGAAGGCGGCGCGCCTGTGCATGGCGGGCTTGTGGCATGACCGGCCAGCCGCGGCCCCTCATCGGCTTCACAGGCGCTTGCGATTGCCATGCACGTCTACCACAGCCGCTATCCGGTGGCGTCGGGGCGAAGCTGCGGCCGGCCGATGCCGTGGCCGCAGCTCGACTGTCAGGCGCCTACATGGATACCGCAACAGGCGCACCCCACGGAGAAGCAGAAGCCCGCTGACGCGGTGCTCTTCGACCTGCTGAAGCGATGGGCACCGGACGAGAAAGTCCGCAGGCAAATCCTGGTCGACAACCCAACGCGTCTGTACCAGTTTTCATGATTGCATCGTGATGTCAAAATGCAATTAATCGCCTATTTCGTGGCGCGACAATCTGGGTGGTCCGAGGAGCCCTTGTAGTCTGCGCTCGGTACTCAATGTACGGATTCATTGGGACCGTAGTCTGAAAGCGCCTATAAATTCACGTTTCTAAACGAACACGGTGGTCCGCTACTTTGGTCAGGCAACTACCTGAGGTGCGCGCGACAACGCTGCCGCGCCCAAGCCGTCGTAACGCGGTTGGGCCCGCGGCGCCCCCGTTTCGATCCCTCCGAATCGCCGCTTCGGAAAAGGCCAGTTGGCCAGACGTCGTCACGCCTCTACTCTTCCCGCATGCATCCGATCCAAGCAGATGCAACACAACGCATAACAATCGAAGGAGCGTATCAGCAATGCATGACTTGCCTCTCGACGGTGTGGTGGTGGTCGAGCTGAGCGACAGCGCTTCGGCGCCGTTCGCCGGCCAGATCCTGGCAGCGCTCGGCGCGGACGTGTGGAAGATCGAGCGGCCCGCGGGGGATTCGGCGCGGGGCTGGGGACCGAGCAAGTGGAAGGGCAGCGGCGCGGCCTTCCATGCCATCAACCGCGGCAAGCGCTTCATCAGCCTTGACATCAAGGACCCCGGCGAGCTGGCCCAGCTGCACCAGCTGATTGCGGAGCGCGCCGACGTTTTCTTCCACAACCTGCGGCCCGGTTCGGCGGCGCAGTACGGGCTCGATGCCGACAGCCTGCGCGTGACCAAGCCGGAGCTGATCTGCTGCGAAGTTGGCGCCTTCGGGCACCAGGGCCCGCTGAATACCGCGCCGGGCTATGACCCGCTGATGCAGGCGTTTGCGGGGATCATGAGCATCACGGGGGAAGAGGGCCAGTCGCCCGTACGCGCCGGGGTGTCCATTGTCGACTTTGGCACAGGTATGTGGGCTGTCATCGGCATCCTCGCTGCACTGTTTCGCCGGCAAGAGAAGCACGTCGGCGCGACCGTCAACAGCTCGCTGCTGGAAACCGCCATTGCCTGGATGTCGATCGGCGTCGCCAACTACAATGCCGACGGCGAGCCGGGCTCACGCCATGGGTCTGGCGTCGCCTTTATCGTGCCGCATCGCGCTTACCCGACTGCGGACGGTGACCTGATCATCAGTTGCGCGAACGACGCCCTGTTCGCGCGGCTTTGCGCGACGCTGGACCGGCCCGAGTTGGCCATCGACCAACGCTTCGCCACCAATGCGGCACGCCTGCGCCATCGCGCCCTGATTGACGGACTCATCGGCGATCGCCTGGCCGAGCATCCTCGCGCCTACTGGCAGGAGCGGCTTGGCGCCGCCGGGCTGCCGTGCGCCCCGATCCAGACGACCGAGGAACTGGTTCACCACGCGCAGACGGAGGCGCTGGGCATCATCGGCAAGCCGTCAGACGATGAGCTCGCTGTCGTCGGCTTGCCGCTGTCGTTCAACGGCAAGCGTCCGCCGCCATTGTCGGCGGCGCGGGTAGTCGGCCACGACAACGCGGACCTTGAGTGCCTGACCAAGCGGGCCAAGGCTTGACGACTACGACGACATATAGCAACGGAGAGAGACATGACCGGATTCCAGAAACGGTGAGTCTCTTCGCCGAGATGCATGACCAACCCGAGTAACCATGAGCACCAACGCGAATACTGCTACCGCAGCCACCACGAACAACCCCGATCGACCCCTGAGCGGCGTGCGAGTCCTGGCGGTCGAGAATTTTGTTGCCGGGCCGTTTGCCTCGATGTGGCTCGCCGATGCCGGTGCCGAAGTCGTCAAGGTGGAGTCGCGTGACGGCGGGGATTTTGCGCGCGGTACCACGCCGGTGAAGAGCGCCGAGGACGGCTCCGTGCAGAGCTTGTCCTTCCTGCGCAACAACCGGAACAAGAAAAGCGTCACGCTGGACCTCAAGCATCCCGAAGGCAAGCGGATATTCACGCAACTGGCATGCGAGGCGGACATCGTTCTTGAGAACCTGCGGCCCGGCGTGATGGACCGTCTCGGCATTGGCTATGGCGCGCTGCGCGAGCACAACCCGCGCCTCATCTACGTCGCGATCTCCGGTTTCGGGCATGAAGATGTGATGCCGAGCCCGTACACCGACTACCCGGCCTTCGACATCATCGGGCAGGCGCTGAGCGGGCTGATGTACCGGCCCGAACGCCAGGGAGACCGGCCGACTTACCTCGGATTCTCGATGACCGACCTGCAGGGCGGCATCCTTGCCGCACAGGGGGCGCTGCTGGCTCTTTACCAGCGCGAACGAACCGGGTTGGGCAAGAAGGTCGACATTTCGCTCTACGACGCCTCCCTGGTGCAGAACGAGATCTCGGTTGCGATGTACTCCGCATTCCATAAGCCCGCGCCGCCGGGGCTGCACGCCGTGACGGCGCCGTTCGGCACCTTCCGCGCCAGCGACGGGTATATCGTCATCGCCGTGCTGGGGGATCATATCTGGCAGCGCTTTTGCCACGTGATCGGCATGCCGGCCCTGCTGGAGGATGCGCGCTTCCAGGACGGTATGGCCCGCAGTGCCAACAGCGACGCGCTCAACCCGCATATCGACGCATGGCTGGCCACGCGCACCCGCGCCGAGGCCGTCGAAGCACTGCGTGAAGGCGGAGTTCCGGCCTCCGCGGTCAATGACATTGCCGATGTCTTCGAATGCCCGCACGTTGCCGCGCGGCAAATGCTGATGACCCTGCAGGACCCGGCATGGGGCGCCGTCCAGGTCGCGGGTAATCCGATCAAGATGTCGGATACTCCCGAGCCGGAGGCTGGCCTGCCACCCCGGCTAGGCCAGCACACCGATAGCGTGCTGGGCGACTGGCTGCATATGAATGCGCAGCAGCTCGACGCACTGCACTCGTCGGAGGTCACCTGACCAGCGCCTGGGCCTCTGGCTCGAAGCAATCAACGTCTCAATGCATAGAGGTTCTCCGCAATGACAAGTCTTGAAGGGAAGGTCGCCATCGTCACCGGCGGTACAGGCGGGATCGGGAAGGGGATCGCGCTACAGCTTGCCGCTCTCGGTGCCATCGTCGTCATCAGTGGCAGAACGGCAGCGAAGGCTGAAGCTGTGCTCGCCGAGATCCGCCAGGCTGGAGGTACCGGGGATTTCCTGTCAGGCGATGTCCGCTCGAAAGCGGACATGGATGCGCTGGCCACCGAGGCCGCCCGCCGCCATGGCGGTATCGACATTGTTGTCGCGAACGCCGGCGGCAACGACGACGAGGCACGCCGCCCCGACGTCAGGGGACCGTTCGGCTATATCGACCTGTCGCGTGTTTGCGCCGTGGTGGCAGAGAACACCGCTGCGAAGCTGCTCCCGGTACAGTCGGCGTTGCCCTTCATGCGCCAGCGCGGGGGCGGAAGCGTCGTATTTGTGACATCCGAGGGTGGCCGGGTGCCCACGCCCACCCAGACAGCGGTCGCGACCTTCGCTGGCGGCCTGATCAGTGCGAGCAAGGTGCTTGCCAGGGAGCTCGCCGGAGACCGGATCCGCGTGAACTGCGTGTGCGTGACGGTGGTGCGCGACAGCCCCTCCTGGCAGGCTGCGTTCGAGAAGGAAAGTGGGGTCTCGGAGCGCCACCGGAAGCAGTATGAAAAGATCATCGCGAGCAGCCCACTTGGCGTGGCGGCGCCGCAAGACATTGGCCAGGTGGTGGCATTCCTGGCTTCGGATGGCGCGCACTACCTCACGGGGGCGACGCTCAGTCCGACGGGTGGGTTGACCATTCACTGAGGCAACTGCGTCGTCAGATGCAGAAAGTCCCTCCAGCAGCGTGCTTCTCGATGAAGGGGGCGCCGGCTATTGGATAGGCGGTGCTTCCGGTGTCGGGGAAAAGTGGTGCTGCAGAATCTGCCACACGCCAAGGCGCCTGACCAGCACCCAGGTCGTCCGCAGTGCCGACGCGGTTTCGCGCCCGTCGGCGAGCACAAAGCGGAAGTTTGCGTGCCCCTGCGCCAGCAGCGTGTCCGCGCCAAGCTCAACCAGGGTCTGGTCGACCAGGGACATTGATGCCGAGCGCAGCGTCCCGGCGTAAGAGGCAAAGTACCCCAGGATCGCCGCCCGGCCCACGGCGTGGCCCGGGCGGCCCCCAAAAAACAGCGCTTCGGGCGCGTACAGCGCTGCCAGCGCGTCGGCGTTCCACGTCAGCGCGGCGGCGTTCCAGCGGCGCTCGACGTCTTGGAGGGCTGCCTGCACGCGCGAGGCGTTCGTGCTCGTGGCATGGTGTTCGCTCATGGTTGCCATGTCATTGCCTGGCGCGGCCCGGGCGTTCCCGGCCATGCCCTTCTTGTGGCGTTGCGGGCAATGCTACGACGATGACGCCCGCTAGCTCAACCGAAAAGACAGGGAGTTCCGTACCTTGGAATGCCACGGCCGGCGCCCGCAGTTGCAGGTCAGGATGCGACCGGCTCCAGCGGGCGCCCCACTGCGGCTGCAGCTCTGACGGGCGCGTGTTTGCCAGGATGTTTCAAAGTACGGGAGAGTTCGCGCATCGCCATTGGTTATCTGGCGCCGCTGCAGCATAGTGAAGCCGTGCATGCCGGAAACGGCATCTGTTGTCTCCATGCTCGCCTCCGAGCGAGCTTATGCCCCGACCGGCTTGCCGCGGGGCTTCTTTTTTTGTTCGCGCCGTTGGCGAGCCTCCTCCCATCCTCAAGCAAGGCTTGCGCGGGCGCCGTGCCTTGCACATAGCGCCCGCGGCGCGTGGTCGGCGCGCGCAAAAAAGGGGTTAACCCCCATGGAGCTCCATCGAACCGACCATCAAACTCTACCTAACGTTCGTCAGGTACGGGCGACGCTATGCGCCGCATGCTCGTGGGTATAGGGCGCAAGCACATCCACGGATACGGAGACGCCCATGTTGCAGCAGGCAGGCGCGAGGCCGCGAGGCCATCAACCCGGGATCGGCGCGATCTGGCCCACGCCAGGCCGGTCCGCTACAGCGGAATGCCAGGTGCGGGTAATGCCGCTGGCCCGCGGCCTGGCCGTGCTGGCCGCCTTCGGCCCGGAGCAGGCCTGGCTGGGCAACCAGGAAATCTCGCTGGAAACCGGCATCCCCGCGTCCACGGTCACGCGGTTGCTGCAGTCGCTGGTGGCACTGGGCTACCTGCACCACGACGAGGCGCGGCGCAAATACCGGCTCGCGGCCGCCTCGCTGGCGCTCGGCTATGCGGCGATCGCCGATCCTGCCGTGCAGCGCGAGGCCAGCATCGAAATGTGCAAGTTCGCCGAAGCGACCGATACCTACGTAGTGCTCGGCACGCGCGACCGGCTCGATGTGAGCGTGCTGGACAGCCGCGTCGGCAGCCAGGCGGTGCTGGACTTGCGCCTGACGCCAGGAAAGCGCCTGAATATCGCGTCATCGCTGATGGGATCGGCGCTGCTTGCAGCGATCCCGGAACTGGAGCGTTGCTACCTGCAGGGCAATGTGGAGCGCAGGGCGGGCCGCGACTGGCCCATGCTGCGGCGGCGCATGGCCGAAAAGATCTGGCAGGTTCATGAGCTCGGCTTCTGCATGTCGCTCGGTGAATGGGAGCCCGAGCTGGCCACCGTCGCCGTACCGGTCTGCGTGCCGGAGCAGCCGCCGCTGGTGCTGGCCTGCATCGGGCGCACCGCGCGCATGGCGCGCGCCCGCGTCGAACGCGAGCTGGGGCCGCGCCTGCTGGCAATGGCGCAGGTGCTGCAGGAACGGCTGGCATCGCGCGAATCAGGCGGGCAAAATAGGCTGGCGCCTCACCATCCCGCCAGCCTTCCATGACCGAATTCAACCGCCTGCACCTGATCCGGCAAGTCGACCTGTTTACGTTGCGCCTGTTCCTGTCCGCTGTCGAAGAGCAGCAGATCGGCCGCGCCGCGGTCCGCGAGAATATCGCTGCTTCGACGGCGACCAAGCGGATCCAGGACCTGGAGGATATCGCGGGCGTCAAGCTGCTCGAACGCGGGCCCAAGGGCGTCGTGCCCAGCCCCGCGGGCGCGGTGCTGGTGCGCTATGCGCGCCAGATCCTGGATAGCATCGAGAACCTGCGCTCCGAGATTTCCGCCTTCACCGAAGGCATGCGCGGCAAGGTAGTGGTGGCTTCGGCGCGGTCGATCATCGCACCATTTCTTGCCCGCGAGCTGGGCGACTACGCACGCGATTTCCCGCTGGTGGAACTGGTGGTGCGCGAAGTCGAGAACGCCGCGATCATCGAGGCTGTGTCGCGCGGCGACGCCGACGTAGGGGTGTTCGCCATGGCCCACGAGCTTGAGCTTGGGGGCGTTGACGTGACACCGTACCGCCGCGACCGGCTGGTCGCCGTGGTGCCCAACACGCACGCACTCAGTGCGCGCGAAACGGTCAGGTTCGAAGACCTGCTGCCGGAACGGCTGATCCCGGTGGAATCGATGCTGGGCATGTTCCGCGCCGCGGCAAAACGCCTGGGCGCCGAATTCGCCCCACCGTTCCACGTCGTCAGTGCCGGGGTGGCGATCAGCCTGGTACAGGCCGGGCTGGGCGTGACCGTGCTGCCCGAATGCCTGCTCAGCCACGATATGTTCGACCAGGTCACCAGCATTGCCATCGACGAGTCATGGGCCGTGCGCACCACCCATATCGCCACGGCTCGCGGCCGTGTCCTGAGTCCGCCTGCCGCCGCGCTGATGAAGCAGCTGCTCGACCGCCCACGCGGCGAGCCCGCAGTTTCAGGACAGGGCTGAGCGCCACTGCGCATTACCGCGCACCACGGCGCAACACTGCGCGCCTGCCCGTCCGGGCGCCTCCTCCGCCTCACTTCGATCTCACCGAATCGCCGCTTCGGAAAAGGCCAGTTGGCTTGCCGGCTGCACACCTCTACGCTTCCAGTACGCATCGCAGCAACGTATCGCAGCAACGCGCTGCCATGCAGGCAGATGCCAATGCAAACCAATGGAGGCAATACAGTGCAACCGAATTTCCTGGACGAATCGCAGGCCTTGTGGCTGGATACCGTGAACCGATTCATGGATAACGAAGTCACGGTCGAGTATGTGCGCAAGTGCGACCAGAACCGCGGCTATCCCTACGAGGCCTACGACAAGATCGCCAAGCAGGGTTGGCTCGGGCTGCTGTTCAGCGAGGAAGAGGGCGGTGCGGGTGGCGACATCTTCGATTACACCCTGATGGCCGAAGGCCTGGGCAAGTTCGGCTTCGACTTTGCTGCGGCGGTGCTGGTCCCGACCTTCACCGCGATGAACATTGCCAAGTACGGCACGGCCGCGCAGAAGGACAAGTACATCAAGCCGTTCATCGAGGGCAAGATCCGCTTCTCCGTGTCGATCTCCGAGCCCGACGCCGGCTCCGATGCATCCAACACGAAGACCCGCGCGCGCCGCGACGAGAACGGCGACTGGATCGTTTCCGGGCAGAAGCTGTGGTGCAGCGGTGCTGCGGCCAGGGATACGGTCATTGCCATGCTGGTGCGCACGGACGCCGACAACAAGCACGGCGGCCTGTCCGTCCTGCTGATCCCGAACACCACGCCCGGCCTGGTGATCAACAAGCTGCCGACCCTGTCGCGGCACGCGACCGGCACCACCGAGATCTTCCTGGACGAAGTGCGCGTGCCGGCCGATGCGATCCTCGGCGAAGAAGGCCAAGGCTGGGAAATCATCACCAAGCATCTGGAGCTTGAGCGCTGCGCGGTGGCCGCTGCTTATGTCGGCAACGCGCAGACGGCGGTGTCGAAGGCCACGCAGTACGCCCACGAGCGTATCCAGTTCGGCAAACAGTTGTGGGACTTCCAGGTGCTCAAGCATATGCTGGCCGACCGCCAGACCGAGGTGGATGCCGCGCGCCTGCTGTGCTACCGCGCCGCGCAAATGGCAGCCGCCGACGTGCCGTGCAGCCGTGAAGTGTCGATGGCCAAGCTGTATGGATCCGAGACGCTCAAGCAGTGCGCGCTGACCGGCATGCAGGTGCTGGGCGGCTACGCCAACCTGCCGGAAGCCGACATGGAGCGCTACCTGCGCGAATCTGTCCAGTCCACCATCGGCGGTGGTACCTCGCAGATCCAGAAGACCATCATCGCCAAGTCCATGCGCCTGGGCTGATCGCGCAACTTCATCAAGGAACCAGCAACATGACTGACACGACCAAGCGGATTATCAACAACCGCATCGACCAGACCTTTGACGAGCTGCAGGTGGGCCAGGTGTTCCGCTCGGGCGGGCGCACTGTCACCGAAGCGGACGTGGTTAACTACTGCGCACTGACCGGCAACTGGATCGAGATCCACTCCAACACGCACTACGCGTCGAAGACCCGCTTCGGCCAGCGCCTGGTGCAGGGTTCGCTGACCTATTCGATCGTCACCGGTCTGATCCAGTTTGGCCTGGGCATCCAGGCGAACTACGGCATCGACAACATGCGCTTCCGCAGCCCGGTGTATATCAACGACACCATCTACGCGGTGTGCGAGGTGATCGGCAAGAAGGAGAAGGACGACAAATACGGCGTGATCAAGTTCCGCATCAGCGCGATCAACCAGAACGGCGACCTGCTGCAGCAAGGCGAATGGAGCCTGCTGATGCTGCGCAAGCGCGAAGACCTCGATGCGCTGATCGCGTCGTCGCTGCCCGAACTGAAGGCGGCCTGAGGCAATGGCGGCCATGTCGACCAAGCCAGTAGCGGCCATTATCGGGATGGGCGACGCCTACGCATCCCGGGCGAACCGCAAGGACCCGCTGCAGCTCGCCGCCGAAGCCACGCGGCGTGCGCTGCAGGACGCGGGCATCACCAAGGACCAGGTTGATGCCGTCTACACGGGACGCTCGCCCTGGGCGGACAAGCGCTCGCAGTGGAGCAACATCTTCATCTCGCACATGCAGATGCCGGTGAAGCGCACCAGCGAGATCACCATGCACGGCGCCGGGCTCACTGCCACGCTGGCGGTGGCCTCGGAGATGATCGCCGCGGGCCATGCAGAGTACGTACTGTGCCTGCAGAGTGACGCCACCGAGCTCTTTGTCGATGCCGTGGCAATGGGCGCCGAGGCCGATGCCGATCCGCAGTTCGAGGTGCCGTATGGCCCGATCATCCCGGCGCTGTATGGCCAGGCCGCATGCCGCTACCTCCATGAGTTTGGCCTGACCGAAGCCGACCTCGCGGAGGTCGCGGTGGCCAACCAGCGCTGGGGCGTGCATCACCCGCATGCTGCCAAGGCGCGCTTTGGCGAGATTGACCGCGAAGCCGTGCTTGCGTCGCCCTATGTGGCCACGCCGCTACGGCGATGGATGTGCTCCACCTGGGGCGGCGGCACCGGGGGCGCGCTGGTGATCACCTCGCCGGAACGGGCAAAGGCGGCGCGCAACCCGGTCTACCTGATGGGCTACGGGTCAGCCACGACCCATGAGTACCTGGGCGATCGCATGAACATGCGCTCGTGCAAGTTCCCGGAGCTCGGGCCGATGCCGAACCTGACCTATACGGCGACGGCCGCGGCGGCGAGCCAGGCCTACGCCATGTCCGGACTGTCGCCGGCCGACATCGACATGGCGCAGATCTCGGTGAACTTCGCGCACATGGGACCGATCGTTATGGAAGACCTGGGCTTCGCGAAGAAGGGCCGGGGTATCGACATGTACCGCGAAGGACGCACCGGTGTGGACGGCGACCTGCCCACCGACACCAACGGCGGCTGGCTGTCGTTCGGCCAGCCGGGCATCTCCTGCAACATGGACAGCATGGTTGAGGCCATGCGCCAGTTGCGCGGCGAAGCGCTTGGGCTGGCGCCCGCGCGTCGGCCGAAGACAGTGCTGGTGCAGGGTGCCGGGGGCATGCTGGCCGCCGGCAGCGTGCTGTTGCTGTCTTCCTCCACCTGAACCTCATCGGAGCATGTGATGATCCAAACGCAAGACGGCTGGCCGCAGCCGTACCAGCTTCTCGATGCCAGGCCCTACTGGGAGGGCCTCGGCGCGGGACTGCTGAAATACCAGCGTTGCGGCGGATGCGGCCAGGCGGTCTGGCCGGCCCATTCCTTCTGTCCGCACTGCAGCGCCGACCAGCTCGCCTGGGAAGTCTCCACCGGCCGCGGCAAGCTGTATTCGTTCAGCACGGTGATGCGGGGGCCGACGCCGGCCTTTGCCGCGATCGCGCCGTACACGGTCGGCTTTGTCGAGATGGACGAAGGCTACTTCCTGTTCACGCAGATCGAAGGCCCGCCCGAGTCGATGCAGATCGGCAACCGCGTGCAAGCGCACATGATCGAACGCGGCGGGCAGGCGCTACCCGTGTTCACCCAGGCCTGACACAGCGCAAGACAAAACAGATAGAACGGAGAGAGACATGACAGTACGACTAGCAGCGCCCGGCCGCCGGCGCTGGCTACGGCTGGCGGGCGCCGCCGGCCTGGCCGCCTGCGCGGCGCTATCGCTGCCCAGGCCCGCCGCGGCCACGGAATGGCCGACCCGGCCCGTGAGGATCGTGATCGCGGTCGCGGCGGGCTCCACCGGCGATATCCTGGCCCGGAGCCTGGCGCAGCGTCTCGAAGGCATCTGGAAGCAGCCGGTGATCGTCGAGAACAAGCCGGGCGCGGGCGGCGTCATCGGCACGGAATATGTGGTCAATGCCACGGATGGCCATACGCTCCTGCTGGGCACGCAAAGTTCGATCCTGCCCAAGTTCACCACCAAGAACCTGAAGTTCGACCCGATGACCGACCTGGTGCCGGTGTACAAGGTCATCAACTACCAGCTCGTCATTGCGGTGAATGCCGAAACCGCCCCAAAGGCGAAGACGCTGCGCGAGCTGATCGACCTGAGCAAGGGCAGCCCCAACGGGCTGTTCTTCGCCGGAACGGGCCAGACTTCGGTCTTCAACCTGACCATGGCCTTGCTCAACAAGTCGCTGGGCATGAAGTACACGCCGCTGGACTTCAACAGCATCGGCACCATGAACCTGGCCGCCATGCGCAACGATGCGCAGTTCCTGGTCAATACGCCCAGCTCGATGAAGTCGCAGATCGACTCGGGCAAGCTCAAGCCGCTGGCTGCCATCAGCGCCGAGCGTTACGCCAGCTTCCCTGAGTTGCCCACACTGGCCGAGGCGGTGGGCTACAAGGGTTACTTGCCGCTGCTGTGGGCCGGCATCTTTGTCCCGAAGGGAACGCCGGCCGCAGTGGTGGACCGCATTTCGCACGACTTCAGCACGCTGCAAGCGGACAAGGCATTCCGGAACAGCGTCGAGTCGCGCCTGAGCGGGCGCATGGTGGCGTCTTCGCCATCGGCGTTCGCGAAGCAACTTGCTGAAGAGGCCAACGTCTGGAAGAACCTCTTTACTGACATGAACTACA